>NZ_JADWMP020000007.1:0-199671 GCF_015767295.1 Shewanella sp. DW31 | reverse complement strand
AATTATCGAGAGTAAGTCAGTTGCGCTTTGTACTGAACACTTCAAATTTCAGATACAAAAAAGCCACTCATTGAGTGGCTTTTTTGTTTATATGGTGCCGGCACCAAGAGTCGAACTCGGGACCTGCTGGAATTATCGAGAGTAAGTCAGTTGCGCTTTGTACTGAACACTTCAAATTTCAGATACAAAAAAGCCACTCATTGAGTGGCTTCATTGTTTATATGGTGCCGGCACCAAGAGTCGAACTCGGGACCTACTGATTACAAGTCAGTTGCTCTACCAACTGAGCTATGCCGGCGTAAAGCACAGTAATAAACCCAATCGAATTCATTACCTTAAAAGTGGTGCCCGAACCCGGAATCGAACCAGGGACACGAGGATTTTCAATCCTCTGCTCTACCGACTGAGCTATTCGGGCAACTAAACTAAGCGTTAGTTAACTACTTTGAACTAAGTCGTGAAGACCTTGTTCGTTCGAAGTGCGCGTATAATATAGTGCTCGCTTTAGCTGTGCAAGCCCTTTTTAAGTGACTGATTAACTATTAAACAAAATGCGCTTATTTATTTGATTCTTTCGTTTTACTCTTATTTTACCGCTGAAAGTTTCAGCACTTTAACGCCAATAGGTGTTCCTTATGGCTGTTTATCCTAACTTCCTCATTCATTTATCTGCTATTGGGGAGAGAAAAATTAAGGTTTAAGCTCATCTATTGCAAGCAAGGAGCTGTGGAGCGCAGTGGGTATTGTTGAGCTTTGATTGATGTATTTATAGGGTGTAACTAAGCGGAGCAACTAAGAGTAAGCGAGTGGCTTCATTGTTTTATATAGTGCCGGCGGCACCAAGAGTCGAACTCGGGACTTATTGGTATTGTCAAGAGTAAGTCAGTTGCGATTGACCACAGACTTTGTGAGTTATTATTCAAATTTCAGATACAAAAAAACCACTCATTGAGTGGTTTCATTGTTTTATATGGTGCCGGCACCAAGAGTCGAACTCGGGACCTACTGATTACAAGTCAGTTGCTCTACCAACTGAGCTATGCCGGCTTAAATCTTTACTGCAATTTTTACTACAGAATAATGGTGCCCGAACCCGGAATCGAACCAGGGACACGAGGATTTTCAATCCTCTGCTCTACCGACTGAGCTATTCGGGCAACTAAACTAAGCGTTAGTTAACTACTTTGAACTCGTTGGCTAAGCCGTATCGTTCGAAGTGCGGCTATATTAGCTAGGGTGTTTGACCTCTGCAAGTGCTTTTTCCCGATAAATTACTCGTTCGGCTGTTTAATGCACATCTTGAGTGTTTTTTATCTCTTATTTTGCGAATTCAGTTCAATTTCATTCGTTGGCTGTATTTTTCAAGTCAGAGGGATACTGATGTTTACTATAGCTTTGTGCTCACAGATCATGATTTTTGGCTTACTTTCTAAAATTTAGAAAGATATAAGCGATTTTTACTGATTTTAGTTTTTAAATTTAGATTTATGATAATGAATATTATTTCATGGATAGCATGAAGAAAACGCGAGTACGGAGTCGCAGTATGTTTCGAAATAGTCAGTTTGCTTATGGAATTACCGCCATTGTGACCCATTGGTTGAGTGCGTTCGTCGTGATTGGGTTATTTGCAGTCGGTGTGTGGATGGTGGAGTTAACCTACTACAGTACTTGGTACAAGACTGCGCCGCATCTACATAAAAGTATTGGGATTCTGTTATTGGCTGCGACAATATTTCGTTTGGTATGGCGCTTAGTTAATCCCAAGCCTGTACCTGAGGCGAGTCATAAACCGTGGGAAAAGACGGCCGCACATTTGGCGCATTTTATTATTTATGTCTTGCTCTTTGTCATTATGACTGCTGGCATTTTGATCTCAACCGCAGATGGCCGTGGTATCTGGGTGTTTGATTGGTTTGAACTACCAGGATTGGGACTTTTGTTTGAAAACCAAGCTGATATCGCGGGTGATATTCACCAGTATGCGGCTTACAGCTTGATCGCGCTGGTCGTTATTCACGCGGCGGGCGCATTAAAACATCACTTTATCGATAAAGACACTACCCTACTTAGAATGATTAAATTTAAACGAGGATAATACAATGAAAAAGCAACTGTTAAGCGCACTGATTGGTGTATCTCTATTGGCTCCTGTGGCGGCTTCAGCTGCTGACTATGTGATTGATCATGAAGGCGCTCACGCTTCTATTACATTTAAAGTTAATCACTTAGGTTATAGCTATGTGGTGGGGCGTTTTAATGATTTTAGCGGCGATTTTAGCTACGATGCGGCTAAACCAACTGCGATGAAAGTGAATGTCACTGTGAATACATTAAGTGTCGATTCAAACCATGCTGAGCGTGACAAACATATTCGCGGTGAAGATTTCCTTAATACTGGCAAATTCGCTAAAGCGACCTTTGCATCTACTTCGGTGGAAGATAAAGGAAATGGCGATTTAGTGATTAACGGTAACTTAACTTTAAATGGTGTGACTAAACCCTTAGCGATCAAGGCCCATGCTGTGGGTGAAGGTCAGGATCCTTGGGGTGGCTACCGTGCCGGTTTTACTGGCACAACTACCTTTGCGATGAAAGACTTCGGTATCAAGATGGATTTAGGTCCAGCATCTAGCCATGTTGAATTAGATCTAGTGGTTGAAGGCGTGCGTAAGTAACTCTTTATTCTGCCATTTAGATAAACAAAAAGCGCCGAAGGGCGCTTTTTTGTAAGCTTTATACTTAGAGCCGACTAACGACCAGAATTAATCTTGGTCTTTTTCTGGTACAAAACCTTCAATTTCAACATCTTTACCTTCAAATAGGAAAGAGGTCATTTGTTCTTCAAGAAATTTACGATCATCAACATTCATCATGTTGAGTTTTTTCTCGTTGATCAGCATGGTTTGCTTTTTTTGCCATAGGCCCCAAGCTTCTTTGCTGATGTTATCAAAAATGCGCTTACCTAAATCACCTGGATACAGTTGAAAGTCTAGGCCGTCGGCTTCTTTATTTAAATATACGCAATTGACTGTACGCGCCATGATTATTCCTTACTGACTGCGGATTGAACGAGTGATCCCAAATTGGCTAGCACGCGCTCGGTGGCGGCGGCGAGTCCCACTTTGGAAGGATGACTTATGTTATACCAGAGAGACTGGTTTTGTTCCATGACAGCACCCACGCTCTGTTTATTGCCGAGGGTTTTATCGCCGTGAGTTTTATCTAAGTTAAGCATCATGGGCTGAATATCTAAATGAAAGTGGCTAAATGTGTGCCTAAAGCCAGTTAACCATTCGAGTTGCTGCGCATCAAACCCTTGCTCTTCAAGATGAGTTTCAAGGGTGGCTTGGGTAGCGAATTCAGGGAAACACCAGAGCCCGCCCCAAATTCCCGCTGGCGGACGTTTAGCTAGAAAGACTTGGTTGTCTTGCATCATCACTAACATCCACGCCGCTTTGGTTGGTATGGTTTTTTTAGGCTTTTTGCCAGGGAAATCGGTTTGTCTGCCAATCAGTTGAGCTTTGCAATCAATCGCTACAGGGCAAGCGGCACAGTTAGGTTTGCTACGAGTGCAAATACTGGCGCCGATATCCATCATAGCTTGATTATATTTCTGAATATCTTGCTGCGGTGTGAAGGCATCCGTCAGTTGCCAAAGTTGCTCTTCAACCGTTTTTTGCCCTGGCCAACCTGCGATTGCCCCATGTCTTGCTAATACACGTTTTACGTTGCCATCGAGAATGGGGTGATGTTGCCCAAGTGACAATGACAATACTGCGCCTGCCGTCGAGCGGCCGATGCCAGGTAGGGCGAGCACTTGTTCAAAATGTGTTGGAAATAATCCCTGATAATCATCGCGGATTATTTTGGCTGCTTTATGCAGATTACGCGCCCTAGCGTAATAGCCAAGGCCGGTCCAATGATGCAACACCTCATCGTCTGGCGCGTTAGCAAGTGCTAACACATCGGGGAAACGCGCCATAAATTTAAGATAATAGGGAATAACAGTCGCAACCTGAGTTTGTTGCAGCATAATTTCAGAAACCCATACGCGATATGGGGTTTTATCTTGCTGCCAAGGGAGGGTTTTACGACCGTGATTGTCGTACCAAGAGACGATACGTGTAGCGAAGGAGGCTGTAGATTTCATTGGCGCAGTGTAGCGGCAGTTATCTTCTTAGACAAGCGTCAAAGATAAGTTGGCAAGGGATCTAAAGCTAAAAATCGCTGCTAAATTCGCACTCTTAAATAATCTTGGTATACTTTCGCCCCATTAGTGCTTGCACTGTATGTTGAACTTTGGATAATGCCCTTCTTTTATGATGGTGTTGTCCACTAGACGAGGCAAAAATGAGCGAAGTCACTACCGCTGAATTTAATGAAGAAGGCAAGTATCTGCGCAAGATCAGAAGCTTTGTCCTGAGAGAAGGTCGCCTAACCAAAGGCCAAGCACACGCTATTGAAAGCCAGTGGCCAACAATGGGTTTAGATTACAGCCCAGTGCCATTGGTACTAAGCGACGTTTTTGGTCGTGAAGCTGATACTGTGCTGGAAATTGGCTTTGGCATGGGCGCCTCTTTAGTACAAATGGCTAAAGATGCACCAGAGCAAAATTTCATTGGTATTGAAGTACATAAACCGGGTGTAGGCTCTTGCCTCAGTGATGCCGCCATTGCTGGTGTGAGTAATTTACGTGTGTATCATCACGATGCCATGGAAGTATTAGAACATGCGATTGCTGACGGTTCATTATCCCGAGTGCAATTGTTCTTCCCAGATCCTTGGCATAAAAAACGTCACCATAAACGCCGCATCGTACAAGCTGAATTTGCCGAACTTATTCGTCGCAAGCTAAAAATTGGCGGTGTGTTCCATATGGCAACTGACTGGGAAGAGTACAGCGAGCATATGTTAGAGGTGATGCAAGCCGCACCGGGTTATCAAAACCAGTCGGCCGACGGCAGTGTTGTGCCGCGTCCTGATCATCGTCCATTGACAAAGTTTGAAGCCCGCGGCCATAGATTGGGTCACGGTGTATGGGATCTGATGTTTGAGCGTATCGCTTAATCACGAACTCAATTTTAGCTAATTTTAAACACAAAAGGGAAAATCACTATGGCAACTAATCGTAGCCGTCGTTTACGTAAGAAAATGCGCGTTGATGAATTCCAAGAGTTAGGTTTCGATATGGCTTGGACTTTTGATGCATCAGTATCTGAAGCCGATATCGATGCAACTGTAGATAAATTCATCGATGAAGTGATCGAAACCCGTAAATTAGGTTTCCATGGCGGCGGCCACATCGAATGGGAAGGCATTATCGCCACCCAAACGATTGGTAAATGTACCGAAGAAGATATTGCTGCAGTTAAGGCATTCTGGGCGACCCAAAAAGTGTCTCAGGTTGAAGTTAGCGAACTGTACGACATTTGGTGGGGTTAATGCCCGAGTTGGCATTACTTGAGGAAGTGGTCGAGAAAGTTCGACCCTTGCTCGGCCAAGGAAAGGTTGCAAATTATATCCCCGCACTGGCCAGCGTTGATGCTGGCAAATTAGGCATTGCCGTCACAACCGTTGATGGCGAAACCTTAGGTGCGGGCGATTACCTTGAGCCGTTTTCGATTCAAAGTATCTCCAAAGTTTTCAGCTTAACCTTAGCGTTAACTTTATATGAAGAAGCCGAAATCTGGAGCCGTGTTGGCAAAGAACCTTCGGGCCATTCATTCAACTCTTTAGTACAAGTCGAGTTAGAACGTGGCAAGCCACGCAACCCATTTATCAATGCTGGCGCGTTAGTGATTGCTGACTTATTGCAGAGTCGTTTAGGTGCACCTAAACACAGAATGCTTGAGTTAGTCAGGCAACTTAGCCAAAACGATAAAGTGTGTTTCGATAAACAAGTAGCAGATTCAGAATATCAGCATAGTGCGCGCAATGCGGCTATCGCTTATTTGATGAAGTCCTTTGGTAATTTTCAAGGTGATGTTGATACTGTGCTGCGCACCTATTTTCATTATTGCGCCTTGAAGATGAATTGTGCTGACTTGTCTAAGGCCATGTTGTATTTAGCTAATCGCGGCAAAAGTATCACAGGGACTGAGCTTATTTCTCAAGTGCAAACTCGGCAACTTAACGCTCTGTTGGCAACCTCGGGCTTATACGATGGTGCGGGTGAGTTTGCTTATCGTGTTGGTATGCCAGGTAAAAGTGGCGTCGGCGGCGGTATTATTGCCGTGATCCCTGGAGAACTGTCGATTTGTGTATGGTCGCCAGAACTCGATAATAATGGCAACTCACTTGCGGGCACAGCGATGCTTGAGCATCTAAGTCAGCGTCTCGGTCGTTCTATTTTCTAGTCTTATCTCTCGTTTTTTATTAGCACTATCAGACTAAATGTTAGCGAATTTCGCTAATGACCTTTTAGTGCTAACTTTAAAAATCCAATATAATCATATTGTTATAAGGTTGGCACGTCTCCTGCTATAAGCTATTCAGTAGTTTAGGTTTATCGAATTATTCAGATTAAAGGACGAACAAAAATGAAATTAAATAAGTTATTAACTGGATTTGCATTATCTGGCGTGATTTTAGGGGCATCTAGCGTACAGCTGGCGCAAGCACAAATAGAACCAAAAATAGATGAGCGCTGTGAGGTCTCCTTAAATTATGACGTTATGGTCGAGCCTAAAAAATTAGTCATGAGCGAGAAGGGCACAGAAAAGTATCGCATCGAAGTTGACAAGTTATTTGTGGAAGGTAAGCAAGTTAACTTAACCGACAAGCAGAAAAAATTGGTTACTCAATATGCCGATGAAGTTTCGACTCAAGTGCCAGAAGTGATTGAACTGGTGAATGAGGCAGTATCTCTTGCTTCCAAAGCGGTTGGTATGGCCTTAACACCTTTAATGGGTGATGCCGCTGGTGCAAAATTTGATGAAATGATGGCTGGCGTTCAAAAACGGGTTGATTCAGTGGCTTATAAGAATGGTGATAGCTTCTATTTAGGGGCGACTGAAGACTCGATGCAAAGTACATTTAACGATGAATTCGAGCAGGAAATGGAACAAATTGTCCAGAATTCAATTGGCGCAATTATGATGAACTTAGGTGGCCAAATCATGTCTGGTGGCGGTGAAAATTTTGAAGCTAAGATGGATACCTTCTCCCAAAAAATGGACAAGTTAGGCCAAGATATTGAGCAACAAATTGAGAGCCAATCTAAGGGATTAGAAGCTAAGGCTGACCGTTTGTGCGACCGATTTGAAAATTTGTTAGTGCTTGAAAATCAATTGCGCCAAGAAGTGCCAGAACTAGCGCCTTATGTGTTGACACAAAACTCAACCAAGGAACTGCGTGAATAGTTCTTGCAAATAGTTCTTGTAAATATCTCTTGCGAATCGCCCTTAGTTTTAACTGCAATAACTTCTATCTCCTTGTGCATGAGTCAAACTTGAATGCTACGCCCCTAGTCAATTTATCGACTAGGGGCTTTTTTATTGGCTACTGTTTAATCGTGGCGACAACCCTTATGGCTAAGTTGATGTGGCTTATAGGCTAGGCTTGCAGCGATTTAGTTCGGAATGTTACAGTCTAGAGACGAATATTTGGTATACTCTTAAAATATAATTAAAAGCTGGCATATCAGTCAGATATAACACCCTACTTTAGTGGACTTTTTCGGTCTAAATCTCTGCGTTATATCATTTTAATGCGAGATATCAATGCTATGGTTATTTTTAAGCGATGATTACGCTAACCATAGCTGCTCACCGAAAGTTAATATCATTGTCGTAAACAGCTTAAGGCGACTTCCATGTTAGAACTGTTAGAACCTATTGCGATTTTTACTCATGTGGCCAGAGCAGGTAGTTTTAGTGCCGCCGCAAGAAGGCTTGGGATCTCTAAGTCTAAGGTCAGTACACAAGTCGCCGATCTTGAACATAGACTTGGTGTTCAATTAATTCAACGTACCACCCGCAGCTTAAGTCTGACTGAAGCAGGGCATTTGCTGTATCTGCAAGGTGAAGAACTGCTGCGTGACGCTGAACAAGCGATAGCCAGCGTGCATAACTTAAATGATGCGACCCGCGGCGTGCTTAAGGTGGGAATTTCCCAATCCTTTGGGGTGATGCATATCATTCCTGCGTTGCCATCTTTTATGGCAAAACATCCTGAGCTTGAGCTACAAGTGAGCTTACTGGACCATAAAGTGGATGTCGTGAGCGAAGGCTTAGACTTACTGTTAACTATGTCTGAGCAATTACCGCTTGGCATGGTTGCTAGACCTCTGATGAAGTGCCAATTCCTGTTAGTTGCTTCGCCTGGCTATATTGCTCAACATGGCGAGCCAACTCGACCTGAGCAGCTAGTTGACCACAACTGTTTGGTCTATCAAGGCGAGTGGCACGAGCACAGCATGTGGCAATTTAAGAAGGGTGATGACTACTGTGAAATTGGCGTATCGGGTAATTTCAGGGTGGATAATGCGCCTGCATTAAAATCTGCTGCAATCAGTGGTCTTGGAGTTGTGTATCTTGCGAGTTATCTGATGGAGGATGAAATTGCCAAAGGGACATTAGTGCCTTTACTGAAGGATTGGCAATTGACTCACCATCTGCCATTGCAGGCGGTTTATCCCCGTCGTAAGCACTTAGCACCTAAGGTCAGTTCTTTTATCGAATTCATCAAAGATCACATAGGGACGCCACCGTATTGGGATGCTCCCTATGTCGAATTATTCAGTAAACGTCAGTAAAATAGGAAACATTGTTCTCAAAAGCAGTCTTATGTGGTTTTAAATTGGGCAGGTACTTTTCTGGCCATTTAAAATCAATACTTTAGATTGAGTTGATGAGTACATTTGTTGATGGTTTTTTAGGGGTTACTAAAGCACTTTTTTATAACATCCTTGAACTCTGTTCTTAATTGAATACAATGGTAACAGTTGATTCGGAATGATCTGAGTCCTATACGTTTATTGGAAATGACCCCTTTCAATTTTTGTATACAGGTCGGCGTTAATGCAGTTTTGGATCACAGCCAACAGAAGTTTGAGAACTAAAACAATGTTGGCTCTTTAAACCATCATCCTAGTTTTTGGTTTACCTCAGCCTTATCGCTGAGGTAATTTTTTTATTGATGGTTTGCAGCCTTGAGCACAAGTTTTGTCTCCCTGTACCCTAAAGTCGCAACTGTGTGTTAAATGATGTGAAGGCGAGTGCTAAAGCATATATTAATGCAACAAATATAGTGACCCACAGTGAGAAGGGTTCCGTTATCTAACGGGATAATGGTACCAATAAAAAAGCCACTTTCGAGTGGCTTTTTTATTGGGCGCAGCTTAAGACTTTCACTTATGTCGCTTTAGTCGTGAAGCAAGTTAACAGTGCTTCACGGCTAAGCATTAAGGCATTAGGCCTGCTTCTTACTGGCTATCCAGAGATCGACTTGTTGCTCTAACACATCCAGTGGTAATGCGCCGTTAGCAAGTACTAGCGTATGGAAGTCGCGGATATCAAATTGACTGCCAAGCTGTTGCTCTGCTTTATGTCTTAGCTCTAGTAGTTTAATCATACCTACTTTATAGGCTGTCGCTTGCGATGGCATAACGATATGGCGTTCAACCATTTTCACCGCATCTGATTTAGCATTTGGCGTATTGTCCACGTAATAGGTTATGCCTTGCTCGCGGGTCCACTTTTTAGCGTGGATACCAGTATCAACGACTAAGCGACAGGCACGCCACAACTCCATTGCTAGGCGACCAAAGTCAGAGTAAGGATCTGCGTAGAGTCCCATTTCTTTTGGGAAAGATTCGCTATATAAACCCCAGCCCTCAATATACGCGGTATAGCCCCCAAACTTACGGAACTTAGGAATATTTTGCAGTTCTTGGGAAATGGCTATCTGCATATGGTGACCCGGAATACCTTCGTGGTAGGCCAGCGCCTCCATTTGGTATTTTGGCATGGCTTTCATGTCATATAGGTTTGCATAGTAGCTACCTGGACGCGAACCATCCGGTGCCGGTTGTTCATAGAAGGCTTTACCCGCGGATTTTTCCCTAAAGGCTTCAACCTGCTTCACTACCATGGCGGCCTTAGGTTTTACTTTGAACACTTCATCCAAGCGCAACTTCATATTGTCGATGAACTTAGTCGCCTCAGCTAAATAGGCGGCTTTGCCTTCGGCGGTATTGGGGTAGTAGAACTGGGGATCGTCACGCATAAAGCTAAAGAATTGCTGCAAATCGCCTTTAAAATTGACTTTCTTCATGATGGCACGCATTTCATTATGAATACGTTCCACCTCAGAAAGACCTAAGTCATGGATTTGATCGGCGCTCATGTTTGTCGTCGTAGTACGTGCCAAGGCATTATTGTAATAGGCGGGGCCGTTAGGGAGTTTCCACGCACCATCGCGGTCATCAGCTTTGGCTGCTAAGGTTTTGACGTAACTGATGAGCTTGTTATAGGCGGGTTCAACTTGAGTAACGAGTGCTTGCTCAGCCTGTTTAAGCAGTGCTTGCTTCTCTGTCTCTTGAATCGTTAATGCGTTCACTTTACGGCGAAAATCTGCGAGTAGCGCACTATCGTCGCCCTTATCAAAAGGCGCACCTTTGATAATGTTTTGGCTGTCTGAAATCACATAAGCGAATACAAACTTAGGCGCGATAATGCCTTTATCTGCGCGAACGGCTAATACTGTCTGTAATTGACTTAAGCGTTTGGGCACGCCATTCAAGCGGCTGATATAGGCCTTGGCATCGCTGACATCTGTGATTTGATGTTGGTTAATTAAGAAGGAGGCGATCATAGAGTGGCCACCATACATCTGATTCACAGGGTAATTATGATAGCGCCATTGGTCATCTTCGATATCATTTTGCAGATTTTGCTTCAGTAACGTGAGGCTAAGATGAGTTTGTGGATCGAGTTTGGTCGCATCAATCTGATTGACCCGCGCCAGTTGTTTTTTTGTGCGATCTAGGGTTTTATCATCGGCGGCATCACCTAGTTCATCCCATTTATCATAGTCTTGCTTGATCCCCATATAGGTCTGCGAAATGGGACTCGCCATAATGTTTTCCATGAAGATGGTTTCGAACAGGGCATTGGCTTTTTCTGACTCGGTTTGCGCTACTGCATTCACAGGTTCGCTTGCACTGTGTAAGGGTGGCGCAGTTGATGCTGCATACGCGGGAATGGTCAGCAGAGCTGAAAGGGTCAGTGCGACTAAGCTGATTTTAGTTTTTATTGGCATGATCAGGCTTCCTAGATTGATTTGCATCAATACTAAAGAAGCGGAACAAGAATGTATGGATATTAGTGTTAGAAAATGTGTTAGCTGTAATAGTCTTAAACTGCACTATTGAAAGCTAACACATTATTTATAGAGCTATTTTAACGGCAGGCTTAGCAGAATTGTGTCAGTAAATCATTAACAAACATATGACCTTTACTGGTTAATTGCCAATGTTCAGCGGATTCTGTGAGTAAACCGCGTTGTTTGGCTTTTTCCATTCCTTCGGTCAATGTGTCTCTGTGTTGTCCGGTGCGCAGTTCAAATTCTTGCTTAGGAATAGGTGTCATCAGACGCAGGCGATTCATTAAATATTCGAGCGCGCGGTCTTCCTCTGCAACTTCAATCGATTCGAAGGTGTAGTTGTGGGCACTCAGATATCCCTTGGGATGTTTAATTTTTACCGTGCGTATGATGCGGTTTTCTTCTGGCAGCGTCACTTTGCCGTGGGCGCCACAGCCTATACCTAGATAATCACCAAACTGCCAGTAGTTGAGATTGTGCCTACATTGGTAACCAGGTTTTGCGTAGGCAGATATTTCGTATTGCTCATACCCTAATGCGGCCAGCTTTTGTTGACCTTGCTCATAGATATGCCAGAGCGCTTCGTCATCGGGCAGCTGCGGCGGTTTTGAGTGGAATAGGGTGTTGGGCTCAATTGTTAACTGATACCAAGATAGGTGTGGCGGGTTAAGCGCCGCTGCCGTGTCGATATCAGCCATAGCTTCAGCAAAACTTTGGTTGGGTAATCCATGCATTAAATCGAGGTTGAAACTTAAGTATCCCGCTTGACTGGCTTTTTGGGCGGCGACTTGTGCTTCGTTTTGATCGTGAATACGTCCGAGTAAGTTGAGTTTATCCTTAGAAAAGCTCTGCACACCAATAGATAAACGAGTGACGCCCGCTGCACGATAAGCACTAAAGTCATCGTGTTCTAAAGTGCCAGGATTGGCTTCCATAGTGATTTCGATATTGTCACTAAAGGGAATTAGCGCATTGGCACCATCGAGGATGCGTTTGATTTGTTTAGCATCGAATAATGATGGCGTGCCGCCACCGATAAAGATGGTATGGATCTGCCGCCCTTGGACGAGATGTAAATCTTGGCGTAAGTCTTCCAATAGCGCAGCAACATAAGCTTCCTGTGGCAGCTCACCATTTTGGCCATGGGAATTAAAGTCACAATAGGGACACTTTTGTACGCACCAGGGAATATGGATATACAGACTGAGTGGTGGCAGTTCGAGCTTCATCGTAGTAGTCACGGCAGTTGACGACATTATTGTGCATTCCCGCTTGTTAATACGCCTTGGGCTTGCATGGCAGCGATGAGTTGCACTAGAGCTTTACCACGATGACTTAAGGCATTTTTCTCGTTGCTGCTCAGCTCTGCCGCGCTACATTGATAATTTTCAGGGATAAAAATCGGATCGTAACCATGGCCATTAGCGCCGCGTTGGCTAAAGTCGATTTGGCCTTCCCATGAGGCTTGGCAAATAATCGGGGTAGGGTCTTTCGCATGGCGCATATATACCAGTATGCATTGGAATCTTGCCCCGCGAGGTGCTGGCTGGTCTTTTAACGTCTCAAGTAGTTTCAAGACGTTGTCTTGATCTTTGGCATTTTCGCCTGCGTAACGTGCTGAATAAATGCCTGGAGCGCCTTGGAGTAAATCCACTTCTAAACCCGAATCATCGGCAATGGCCGCAAGTCCGGTGATTTCGGCGGCATGCCTTGCTTTGATAATGGCATTCTCTACAAAAGTGGTACCCGTTTCTGCTACTTCGCTGACATTAAACTGGCTCTGCGGCAGTACAGTGACACCGTAGCTTGCGAGCATTTGATCGAATTCAGCGAGTTTGCCTTTATTACCGCTGGCGAGGACGATTTGTTGCATGGAATACCTATCATAAATGGGGCGACGTGCGTTGGCACTATGATACCCAAGCTCAATAGTAAAGGACAGGGAAAGGGGTTGGCGCTACAGGAAAGCAACGCCAACAAAGTTATAAAATAGGTTTATTCAACGTAGAATTTTTGCTTGAACTGTAAGTTCGTGTTCAGTTGATTGCCATATTTAATTGCGATATTGAAGTTGATTTCCTGATCATCGCGGTAGGGCACTTCGGCAATATAATAAATCGCATCACCTTCGCGGATCTCTTTAAACGTTAGATTGATTCGCGCATCTAACAAATTATTAGCAACTCCAGTAATTTCAACGGGTACTGCGGGCTTATTCGCTTCGCTAATATCTAATACGGCAATATTGATAATGCCAGTGTAGTTACTGCGCTTAATGCCATAGGATTTGGCTATGCTAGGCGTTAAAAATGTACTGCCAAGTGCCATGTAATGAATATCAAAATTGCCGACAGTTTCTTTTTGCTCGGCATTTGCAACACCGCAAAGGCTGGCCGTGAGGGCTAATACAGCGAGAAGATTACGGAACATGATGGGATACCTCATATTAGGGAATGTTGGATTATAGGGCCGCTGTGACTATTTTTTTCAATAAATTAATAGCATTCAAAGGATTAATTCGTTTTCAGTTGTACGATTCTTTAACTTATTGATCTTTCAACTAAATTACTTTTCACTATCTTGCCCCATCAGTTCAGTAATGACACTTGGGATGATCTTAGGGTCAATAATGCGGATTTGTTTATGTCGGCCAAGTTCACCTTTTATTATGTGAATGTCGCTCTTTGGCACTTTAAAAGCTTTTGCTAAGTACTTGCTTAAATGGGCATTCGCTTTGCCATCAATAGGCGGCGCAGTGATGGCTACTTTTAGCTCATCACCGTGCAATCCTACAATTTGATCTCGGCTAGCCTTAGGCTGAATGTAGAGATTAAGCAGCAAGTCACATTGCTGCAAAGTCACTGCACTCATTAGATCACAGCCCAATAAGGGATATATTGAGCAAGTAACATATTGAGGAAATTCATACCAATAATGACCAGCATTACGGATAAATCTAAACCACCAATTGGCGGTATGATACGACGTATTGGTGCTAATACGGGTTCAGTTAACTGACCCATGATCATTACAATTGGATTATAGCCTTGGTTAAACCAGCTTAAGATTGCGCGTATTAATAGCATCCAAAATAGCAGTACCCCTGCTTTTTTGACCACAGATACAACGGCAAACAGCAAAAATAACAGTATGTCTATGCCACCGCCCGCAATGAGACTAATTAGTAGCAGCTTGGCTATCACAACCAATAATGCGAGGACGAAAGATGCGGTATCAAATCGCCCTAAGGAAGGCAAGATACGGCGCATTGGTGCGATGAGCGGGTGAGTTGCTTTAACAATAAATTGGCTAAAAGGATTGTAAAAATCAGCCCTTGCCAGTTGTAACCAAATCCGCAAAATCACCACCATCAAATAGAGATCGAATAGAGTGGTGATTAAAAAGGTAAATGCATTCATCGAGATTTCTACCTATTAAAGTTCGATATAAAAACGTGTTAGTGGATCAAAATGTTTTAGCCATTTCTTCTGCACGATTAATACAGTTTTCCATGGCTTTTTTTACTAAGCCGCGCATATCCGCAGCTTCAAATGTCGCCAGCGCTTGTGCGGTGGTGCCGCCCTTTGAAGTAACATTCTCCCTTAAATTACCTAAGGTCAGTTGTGGGTTTTGCTTTGCCATCATAGCAGCGCCAAGCGCAGCTTGCTGCACTAAACTTCTGGCTTTTGTTTCATCCATTCCCATTTCTTTGCCTGCATCTATCATAGACTCCATTAGCAAAAAGAAATAAGCCGGTGAACTGCCCGATAATGCAATCACTTGATCTAAATCTGACTCTTCATTTACCCACACTATTTCGCCGCCGCTTGACATCAAACGATCGCAAATGGCTTTCTGCTCGGTAGTAATGCTTTGAGGCGCATAGAGGCCAGTCATACCAACACTAATTTGCATCGGCGTATTTGGCATGGCGCGGATAAGCTTGATGTCTTGTGCCAGATAGTCGGTATATCGCTTTGCCTTAATGCCCGCAGCGATAGTGATGACTAACTTATTCGACAGCTCGACTGTCTGTAATGCTTCACAAACTTGTTGCATCAATTGTGGTTTTACTGAAAGTACTATGACATCGGCAGCTTGCGCTGCGGCCAAATTATCCTGAGAAACCAAAATCCCAAAATCGTCTTTTAGTGCATCGAGTTTACCTTGGCTGGGATTAGTCGCTTGGATGAGTTGAGCTGGATAGCCGCTATTGATTAAGCCACTGATGATGCTGCGCGTCATATTGCCGGCACCGATAAAGCAGATTTTCTGTTGATCCATTTGATTCTCTTCAGTGTGTTAACCGTTAACTTGTAACATCTTCACCTTAAATTAAGATGATAAAACGGTTAGTCATTTGAATGACTGAGCCTGATTATCGACTCTCGCTAATTGCTCTTAAATCGTTAATGTTCGGTGTTCTTAAATACAGTATTTGGGCATAAAGTGCTAAAAACAAGGTTAAACTGACCTCTAACTAAATGCCGAACGTGGATTTTACGCAGCGTAATTGCGCTCACCAAAAATGGCACTGCCAATACGCACCATAGTTGAACCGCAGCTAATCGCTGTATCTAGGTCATTACTCATCCCCATTGAAAGCGTATCTACAGCGGGATAATGCGTTTTAAGTTCTTGAAATAGATTGTTTAACATGGAAAACTCTTTAAGCTGTAACTCTGTATCTGCGGTAGCCGTTGGAATTGCCATTAGGCCCCTCAGTGCTAAGTTAGGTAGCTGAGCTATCAGTTCGGCCAGTGGCAGCATTTGAGCCGCATCTATGCCAGATTTTGTGTCTTCAGCACTGATATTAATTTGAATACAGACGTTTAATGGCGCCAATTCGGCCGGACGTTGCTCATTGAGACGTAGGGCAATTTTGTCGCGTGAGAGGGTATGCATCCAATCGAAATGCTGGGCGACTATGCTGGTTTTATTGGATTGGAGTGGGCCGATAAAATGCCATTCTATGTCCGGGAAATCCCCCTTGAGCGCAGTAATTTTTTCAGCGCCTTCTTGGACATAGTTTTCGCCAAAGCAACGCTGACCCGCTTGGTAGGCTGCTATAATGTCTTCAATAGGTTTAGTCTTGCTGACGGCAAGTAAGCGAATACTGCTGGGGTGGCGGGCACATTTTTGCGCTGCTTGTGTGATCCTGCGCTGGGCGATTGCGAGTCTGTCTGCTATTGTTGTCATGATGTAATTATCTAGTTGCAAGGATATCCCAAACGATGGAAATCACTGAGTTATTGGCATTTAGTGTAAAACACAAAGCCTCGGATCTACACCTTTCTGCAGGGATATCTCCCATGATCCGTGTTGACGGTGAAGTGAGAAAAATTAACCTGCCCGCGCTCGATCATCAAGGTGTACACAGTTTAGTGTACGACATAATGAATGATAAGCAGCGCAAGGACTACGAAGAACATTTAGAAATCGATTTCTCGTTCGAAGTCCCTAATCTTGCACGCTTTCGTGTTAACGCATTCAATCAATCCCGTGGTGCAGCGGCTGTGTTTCGTACCATTCCAAGTGACATTTTGTCACTTGAGCAATTAGGTGCGCCGGAAATTTTTAAAAAAATTGCCAGTTTCCCTCGCGGATTGGTGCTAGTGACTGGACCTACTGGGTCGGGTAAGAGTACCACACTTGCCGCCATGGTGGATTACGTGAATGAAAATCGACATGATCATATCTTAACCATTGAAGATCCTATCGAATTCGTTCACCAAAATAAGCAATGTTTGATTAACCAACGTGAAGTTCACCGCCATACCCACAGCTTTAATGCGGCGCTTAGAAGCGCACTGCGTGAAGACCCAGACGTGATTTTAGTCGGTGAGATGCGTGACCTTGAGACCATCCGTTTGGCGATGACCGCCGCTGAAACAGGCCACTTAGTGTTTGGTACCTTGCATACTACTTCTGCCGCGAAAACGATTGACCGTGTGGTCGACGTATTCCCCGCCGGTGAAAAAGACATGGTGCGCACTATGTTGTCTGAATCGCTGCAAGCGGTTATTTCGCAAACCCTGATTAAAAAGGTGGGAGGAGGCCGTGTCGCCGCCCATGAAATCATGATGGGCACGCCCGCTATCCGCAACTTAATTCGTGAAGACAAAGTGGCGCAGATGTATTCGGCAATTCAAACAGGTATGGCCCATGGAATGCAGACCTTAGAGCAATGTTTACAGAACTTAGTCAATCGCGGTCTTATCACTCGTGAAGATGCAATGGCGAAAAGTTCGAATAAACAAGCGACATTTTAAGGATTTATGATGGATGTTCGTCCGTTTTTAAAAGTGATAGTGGAACGCAAAGCCTCCGACTTGTTCATCACAGCGGGTTTTCCGCCGAGTGCCAAGATTGACGGTGAATTGCGTCCCTTGGCAGAAAGTGCGTTTACACCAGCACAATCCCTGGATTTTGTTGAGTCGTTAATGACTGAGGCTCAGAAGCAAGAGTTTCATTCCACTCGTGAGTGTAACTTCGCTTTTGCGGCAAAGGATTTAGGTCGTTTTCGGGTGAGCGCTTTTTGGCAGCGTGAATCGCCTGGCTGCGTGATGCGCCGTATTGAGACTAAAATCCCTGATGTCGATGATTTAAAATTGCCGCCTATTCTAAAAGATCTGGTGATGAGTAAACGTGGCCTCATCATTATGGTAGGCGGAACGGGAACGGGTAAGTCAACGTCCTTGGCGGCCTTGGTGGGTTATCGCAATGGTCATGCTCGTGGGCATATTTTGACTATTGAAGATCCGGTTGAATTCGTTCATGACCACAGAAAAAGCATAATCACTCAGCGTGAAGTGGGTATAGATACTGAGTCTTTTGATGCGGCGCTAAAAAGCTCCCTTCGCCAAGCTCCCGATGTGATCTTGATTGGTGAAATTCGTACCCAAGAGACGATGGAGTTTGCGCTGTCATTTGCTGAAACGGGTCACCTTTGTATGGCAACCTTGCATGCCAACAACGCCAACCAAGCGTTAGACCGGATTATGCATCTCGTGCCTGAGAGTAAACACCAACAGTTATTGTTCGATTTATCATTAAATTTGCGCGGTATTGTGGCGCAGCAATTGATCCCTAAAGTTGATGGCACAGGGCGTCGCGCCGCGATTGAAGTATTGATTAATACCCCAAGGGTGGCGAGTTTAATTGCGAAGAACGAGCTGCATTTACTCAAAGAAACCATGGCAAAATCCAACGAGCAGGGCATGCAGACGTTCGATCAGGCCTTGCTGAAACTTTATGTCGATGGCGAGATTAGTTACGCCGATGCGCTGCACCATGCTGATTCACCAAACGATTTACGTTTGATGATTAAATTGCAGAATAAAGAATCCACGGGCTCAGGTTTTATGGAAGGTGTCACCTTAGACATGGACTAACGCGATAGTCAGGTTCTGGGTTAGGCAGCTCTTTATGGGCTGCTTTTTGTTTGTGTATCAGATTTTCGTTCAGCTCAATCGGTTCTACTTCATCGCTATGTTGCCATTATCCATAGCTTTTATTTTTTAATTCAATATGATCTTTACCTAGTGCGTTTGCGTAATGTACTGGTAAAGGAGAAAGCAATGAAAAAATTACCCATGATATTCGCTATGACAGCGAGCTTGATGAGTGTTGGCGCTATGGCAGCTACTTGTCCCGAGTATCTGAACCTTGAAGTACGAAAATTACATTCTGAAGAGACAGTTAATCTGTGTGAATTGACTCAGGGAAAACCAGTGTTGATTGTTAACACGGCCAGTAACTGTGGTTACACCCCGCAGTTTAAAGCGCTCGAAAAATTGCATGAAAACTACAAAGATAAAGGCTTAGTGGTCATTGGTTTCCCATCGGATGATTTTTTCCAAGAAGAAAATGATGAGAAAGATACGGCTAAGGTGTGTTACATCAATTACGGTGTCACCTTTACTATGCTGTCGACATCGCCAGTACGTGGTAGTGACGCTAATAGTGTCTTCAAATACTTAGCCGAAAAAACCGGTGCGCCTAAGTGGAATTTTTATAAGTATGTCGTCAGCGGTGATGGTGCGGTTGTGCAACAGTTCAATTCTAAAGTGAAGCCAGATAGTGAAGAGCTTAAGCAAGCGATAGAATCTGTACTTTAATCTTACGAATATTTATTAATTAAGAGGCTGTTTTGGCTAAATTTTCAGGCTTATCCAAAGAAGTTGGACACGGGCAGCGCGGCAAAGTAGGCGTGTTGTTGTTGAATTTAGGTACTCCAGATGAACCCACAGCATCTGCTGTTAGACGTTATCTTGCAGAGTTTTTAGCGGATCCCCGAGTCGTCGAAATTCCTAAATTAGTGTGGATGATTATTTTACACGGGATTATTTTGCGGGTACGTCCAGCAAAATCGGCGGCGTTATACCAGAAGGTATGGACTGCAGCCGGCTCACCGTTAATGGACATTAGTTTGCGTCAAACGGCAAAGTTAGCGGATAAGCTTAAAGCCGATAAACATGATGTTTCTGTCCATTTAGCCATGCGTTATGGCAGTCCATCGGTCGCCAGTACATTGCAAACTATGCATCAAAATGGCATTGATAAAATCGTGGTGTTACCTCTGTATCCCCAATATGCGGCGCCAACCACAGGTTCTGCATTTGATGCGATTGCGGCTGAGTTGTCCAAGTGGCGCTATATTCCAGCACTGCATTTTATTAATACTTATCATGACAATGCTGACTTTATTAACGCGTTAGCTAATTCGATCACGGCTGATTTTGAAGCCCATGGTAAACCGCAAAAATTGGTGTTGTCTTACCATGGTATGCCTGAGCGTAATTTGCATTTAGGCGATCCGTATTACTGCTTCTGCATGAAAACGACTCGACTGGTTACCGAAAAGCTTGGGTTAGGTAAAGATGAGTTTGTCATGACTTTTCAATCGCGTTTCGGTAAAGCCAAATGGCTACAACCTTATACCGATGCGACTTTGAAAGCGTTGCCGCAACAAGGCGTGCGTGATATTGCTATCGTCTGCCCCGCTTTTAGCGCCGATTGTTTAGAAACGCTGGAAGAAATTGTTGGTGAGAATGGTCATCTCTTTGCCGAGGCGGGTGGTGAGAAGTTCCGCTACATTGCTGCACTAAACGATGATGATGCACACATTACTATGATGGCAAACTTAGTGAAGCCACATTTTTGATCTGGTAATTTATCGGGTTAAACATCAAACTAAAAGGATAAGGCAACTTATCCTTTTCTTTTTATTGTAGTTTTATTTATTGTGGCATTACTTGCTGAAGTTATTTTCGAAGTAGCTTTCGATGATAAGGACGGCAGACACAGCATCGACTTGACCTTTGGTCAGTGCCTTAAACCCGCCCAATTCGAATAATCTGGCCTTAGCATCAGTGGTAGTTAATCGCTCATCTTGAGTGGCTATTTTGACTTTGAACTTAGCATTGATGCGATTAGCAAATTTACGCGCCCTGTGGGTCATATCTTGCTCTGTACCATCCATGTTTAAGGGCAGACCAACGACGACTAAGTCGGGTTGCCACTCTTTGATTAAATCGCCTATCTGATCCCAATTTGGGATACCATCGACGGCTTTGAGTGACAATAATGGTGTGGCGCTGGCGGTGATTTCTTGGCCTATAGCTACACCAATGCTTTTAGTGCCAAAATCAAAGCCTAATACGGTTTTCGAATTCATAGTGTGCGGACTTATATTAATAAATAGGCTTAAGCGTGACCCGCTTGAGCTGAAACTTGCCAAGCATCAAATCCGAGAGCACGGCTGGCCTGTGGCCAACGGTCTTCGTGTTTAATGTCAAACAAGAGCGCATTCGTTGCTGGAATTGTGAGCCAAGAATTATCGGCAAGCTCTTGTTCGAGCTGATCTTTACTCCACCCTGCATAACCTAATGCGACGAGGAACTTCTCGGGCGATCTGTTGCTTCCAATCGCGGTTAACACATCACGTGAAGTGGTTAGCATTAAACCACAACCCAGATCTGTGCTATTGGCCCAATAGGGCTGAGAGGTATGCAGCACAAAGCCACGATCTTGGGAAACGGGGCCGCCCATCATGACATTGGCATTGAGCACTAAATCCGCGGAGACTTGCTCTGCCGGCAAATCCATTTGTTCTAATAGCGAATTAACTTCGATACCGAGCGGTTTATTGATCACCAGTCCCATGGCGCCTTTGGCATCATGTTCACAGATATAAATGACTGAGCGTTCAAAAAACGTACCGTGTAGTGAGGGCATCGCAATTAAGAAATGGTTCTGCAAACTCTCCATTAAACTACTCCGTTTGATGTGGCTAAGTTGATCTAGCTTGCTGCTATATTGCTAAGTCGGGCGAGATTAACCGCCAGCTAATTTAACTTTGTAGTTCTGCTTCTCAAGCAATAGCTTTAATTGCTCGCGGTTATCGGTTTGGACCTCAATAGTGAAATCTTTAACCGTGCCACCACAACCACATTGTTTTTTAAGGGTTTGAGCCATTGCTTTTAACGCGGTTTCATCGAGACCTAGGCCTGAGATAATCGAAACGCCTTTGCCTTTGCGGCCCTTACTGTCTCTATGGATCCTGACTATACCGTCGGATTCAGGAATCGCTTTAGTGACGGGCTCTGCATTAATACGGCCTTTGTCGGTGCTGTACACTAAGGATACATTAGGATCTGCTTTCATAGATTTCATTCATTGGTGTTAAAAGATGACTTATACCCGTTGAGTTTATCAAATTTGCAGGGGTTCTGGGAGGTAAAAAAAGACCACTTGAGGATTATCCTTAAGTGGTCTGAACAAAATGCTAACTCTTTGCAGGGAAGTAAGCATATTTTTGAAAAAGGGAGCGTTTTCAGCCGTTTTAATTCATGCGCATAAAGACCATGACGATCAGCGCCACTGCGGTCAGTAAGGCGCTGGGCATAATAAATTTATGCAGCTTAGGTAACGCAATTAAGCAGGCGGTAGTCACAAAGCCGAATGCGGCGACTGTGGCATAATTAGTGCCATTCGCGACGGTATCAATGACCAACCAGCCAAGGACTAGGAGGGGTAATATCAGTAAACTGGTAGGCAAGTGACGTTTTATTTTGGCGTTATTGGCCTCGAGAGAAATTTTTTCTGGTGCAAGGAAAAAAATGGCAGATGCAACCATAAACGCGCTAATAAACCAGTACATTTCAACACCTCCCTCAAATCTTAATTGATAATCATTATCATCTTTGGTTTTGCTGAAGTCAAGCTGAATGAGATGCCGCTTTTTAATCAATTGAGTTGTAGATTAGGCTATTGCTCTGTAAGCTAAATTCATATCTCTGATACTTGTCTTTGTTCGGGTCGAACATCTGAGGAAATTAAGATGAAAAATATTTTTGTAGCATTAGCTGTGTTGGCACTCAGTGCCTGTAGTTCGATGAAGTCAGGTTGGGATTTTGATCCTAGCGCCAATTTTACCCAATATAAAACCTATGCTTGGGTTGCTCAGAAAACGGATTCTGCTGGATATCATTTGGATGGCTTGATGGACCAACGGGTCAGAGAAGCGGTGAATAGCCAGTTAGCGAGTAAGGGGATGACATTAGTTGATGCAAAAGATGCTGATGTACTTGTTAATTATCTGACCAAAGTTGATAAGAAGATTAATGTTGATACCTTCAATAGTAATTTTGGCTACAACCCATACTATGGTCCAGGATGGGGTTGGGGCGGCAATATGCAGACCCAAACCACAGTAAGAGAATATGAAGTCGGCACCCTGATTATTGATTTGGTTGATAATAAAACCACTAAACTGATCTGGCGTGGTTCTGTTGCCGATACCATTCGCGACAAAAATACCCCAGAAGAAAGAGTACAGATCATCAATCAAGCAGTGGGCAGTGTAATGGCAAATTATCCACCTAAGCCTGACACTAAGTAGTTCTGATTCAGTTTGAATGAACATTAAGCGGCCTAAGGGCCGCTTTTTTGTGGTTGATTTTTATGCTTTTTGTCCACGGTATTAGATGATCTGCAGTTATTTATCATCTGATTGGATTTACGTTATTAATACTTATCAAAAATTCTATTTTCATAGATGACAATGTGAAGGTAACATTTTTATAACTAGCTATTTTGTATAATATTTATCCTATAACTTAATAAGGTTGTAGGAATCTGCATCAGATTATTAATAAGATAATGAATTAATTTTTCTAATGATGAATTCAAAATAAAATCATTATAGAACTGAGAGGTTATCAGGCAGAATCAATTCTTTGAGTTGTTGGTAGTAGCAAAGATGCATGAGACGCAGATTATTGGATTACTTTGGCTGATTGGGATTATTGCCGAGGCGATGACGGGCGCTCTGGCGGCTGGCCGCAAGCAGATGGATTTGTTTGGTGTGGTGATCATTGGCTGCGCAACGGCAATTGGTGGCGGTACACTAAGGGATATGATGCTCGGAAATTACCCCTTAATTTGGGTTGAGCATGTGCATTACCTTATTGCGATTGCATTCGCTTCTTTGCTCACTGTCGCTATCGCCCCTGTGATGCGTTATCTGTCTAAGTTATTTTTGGCTATTGATGCCTTAGGCTTAGCCGTATTCTCCATCGTGGGCGCACAAAAGACGTTAATGCTGGGATTTAGCCCAACAATTGCCGTAGTCATGGGATTGGTCACTGGTGTCTTTGGTGGCGTTATCCGCGATATTCTGTGTAACCAAGTGCCTTTGATTTTTAAGAAAGAACTCTATGCGGTGATTTCACTACTGACGGCAGGCTTGTATATCGTCTTAAAAGCCTATCAGCTAACGGAATGGATTAATCTGGTTATTTGTCTAAGCGTTGGTTTTAGCTTACGGATGTTGGCGCTGCGATATCATTGGTCTATGCCAACCTTTGACTACCAATCCAGTGGCGATCAGCATACACATTAAATCGTAAAACCAAATCGTAGAAATAGAACCGTTAAACAAAAGGGCAGCTAAGGCTGCCCTGTTTTTAACTGTGAATTACTGCTGGGCTTGCAGGGTTTTCAAGGCTTCAAGCGCGGCATCATAGTTAGGATGCTCTGTGATGTTTGGCACTAACTCTTGGTATTGGAGCTTACCTTCTGCATCTATGATGAAAATGGCTCTAGCCAGCAAGCCGTAATCTTGAATTAACAAACCATACTTTTCACCAAAATCACGCCACACGCTATCTGATAGCACTTTGATTTTATCTACGTTTTCCACTTTACAGAAACGCTTTTGTGCGAAGGGTAAATCGGTACTGATCGTTAGCATGATGACGTCATCGGAAAAATGGCCAACTTCGCTGTTGAAGCGCTTCGTCTGCAGTGCGCAAACACCTGTATCTAGGCTTGGCACGGCACTTATCAGTACAGTTTTACCCTTAAAATCACTTAGCATCACTGGCGTGAAATGCTCATCAACGACTTTAAACCCTGGCGCCATTTGCGACAATTTTGGTCTTTTCCCTTCTAAGGTGACTGTTTTTTCACCCATTAAAACCTGTGTTTTCTCACTGGCGAGTGTATTGGGACTCATCAGAACTAGGCTATAAATACAGCTTGCGGCTAAAAATGAAACATATTTTTGCATTGGATTTCCTCACACATGAATATCTGTGCCTTCGCTAATATCTGTCCATTAAGGTACGCTAAAATGATGCGTAGAACCATAAAAAAAGGCCGGTAATTACCGACCTTTTTTATCCACTAATTGTTATTTGCTTAGCGGTAATTCTTTGACATGGATATCCATTTGTGGGAATGGAATACCTATATCTGCAGCGTCTAATGCATTTTTTATTTGCTCAAGCAGTTGGAAACGTGCAGTCCAATAATCAGATGTTTTTACCCAAGGACGAACCACGAAATTGATTGAAGAGCTAGCCAATTCAGAAAGTCCAACTGTATATGCTGGATCTTTTAACACATACTGGTTGTTATTTAAAATATCGGTCAATACTTTTTTAGTGAGTGCGATATCGGCGGAATAAGATACGCCGATCACTAAATCGATACGACGACTATCCATTGCTGAGTAGTTAGTGATAGTGCCATTCATGATAGATGAGTTTGGCGCTACGATAACTTTATTATCAGGAGTGCGAAGCTTGGTTGAGAATATGGTTATTTCATCAACAGTGCCTGCGATACCTGCAGCTTCAATATAGTCACCTACGCGGCAAGGGCGGAATAACACCATTAATACACCCGATGCAAAATTAGACAGAGAACCTTGTAGCGCTAAGCCTATTGCTAAACCTGCAGCACCGATAACGGCTACCAGTGATGCGGTTTGTACACCAATTTGGCCTAACGTGGCAATAACCGCGAAAACAAATACCACTGCCCAAGCGAGATTTGCGACAAATGAAACGACTGTCGGATCAACTTTACGGCTGTTAAGTAATTTACGAACAAGCTTCTGTGCTACGCCCGCAAAGTATTTACCAACAAAGAAGATGATAATGGCGAATAATGTTTTTAAGCCATAAGTCACAATCAGATCTGGTGCTTGCTTTAATAAACCTTCGAGGTTTTCCATTGAATAACTCCCTAAATATACGCTAACAAAAACTATTTATTATTGACGATAAATTCTACTCGTCGATTTAAACTGCGCCCTTCGCTAGAACGGTTGTCCGCTACAGGTTCAGATATACCTTTACCTATTACGGTAAAGCGATTTGGATTAAAGCCATAATCTTCAACCAAAATACGTTTTACATTTTGAGCCCGTTGAAGTGATAGTTGATAATTAAACTCTGGTGTACCAACGATATCTGTGTGGCCTACTAAGGTTAATTCAGCATCATTTGTTTCTAAGAATGCTTTTACTAAGGCTAAAGTTTTCCATTGAGAAAAGTCAACCTCGGCAATGGCAAATTCAAAATACACCATAGCTGCAGAAATATTATGACAATCTGTGTTTAACTCAGCATTTGAATGACTCATATCGCAAACTGGTGATGCAGTCATTTCCACAGCGGCTTCTTCCACACAGCCATTAGCCATAACAGGTGTATTTGGCTCTGTGTCAGGACAGGCATCTTTGATGTCAGGCACGCCATCTCGGTCAGTGTCAGACCAAGCAAATACCTGTGATGTTAGGCTTAAACTTAATAGCAAAAGCGCTAGCTGAATCCATCGAGATTGGGAGTTTTTCACTACAAATCACCTATTGAACGATAAGTATTAGTCAAAATTACTAAAGCGATCGCATTGTTGTAGCATGACCATCTTAGTGTGGCATTCTAACGAGTAAGACTCTTTTCGCCAAGCTAAACGCGTACAAACGTCCATACATCGACAGATAGATATCGGCAAGATCTTGAGTATATTTATGTTTTTATTAGTAGATGTCAGTATGTCGATACTTGCTTCAAGCATGAGCGAGGTTCTACATCGGTAAATTTGTCGACAAGTATGACGATAAACTATACAAAATAAGCCTTTAGCGCTAGAGTCTTGAGCCCATTATGCGCCAACCAAACTTTAAGTTGAGGACAAGATGATAGATTTACGCAGTGATACTGTTACCCAGCCAACAGCAGCCATGCGGTTAGCCATGTCCAGAGCCGAAGTGGGTGATGATGTTTACGGTGATGACCCTACGGTAAATAGTTTGCAGGATATGGCTGCGGAGATGTTTGGCTTTGAAAGTGCATTATTTACCTGTTCGGGTACTCAAGCAAATTTATTGGCTTTGATGGCCCATTGTGATCGTGGAGATGAGTACCTGTGCGGTCAGCAGGCTCACAATTATAAGTTTGAGGGCGGCGGCGCCGCTGTCCTAGGCAGCATTCAACCTCAACCTTTAATGAATCAATTAGATGGCACTATTGCATTAGCTGACATTGAAGCCGCAATTAAGCCTGATGATATCCATTTTGCTCGTACTCGTTTGCTTAGTTTAGAGAATACGATTGGCGGTAAGGTTCTCCCGCAAAGCTATTTGGCGGACGCGCAGGCATTAGCCTTTAATCGCGGATTAAAAATTCATTTAGACGGTGCGCGAGTTGCCAATGCTGCGGTGGCGCAGAATATCGCGATAAGTGATATCACGGCGCACTTTGATTCAGTGTCGATTTGTTTATCCAAAGGATTATGTGCGCCAGTCGGCTCATTACTCTTAGGTGATGAACGCTTGATTAAGAAAGCCATTCGTTGGCGTAAAATGCTTGGTGGTGGCATGCGTCAAGCTGGGATACTTGCCGCTGCGGGTAAGCTTGCTTTAACTGAGCAAGTACAACGGCTTAGTGAAGATCATGACAATGCGGCGTACTTAGCTCGGCAGTTGGCAGAATTCAGTGAGTTCGACGTCAATTTAGCCGCAGTACAAACTAATATGTTATTTGTTACATTAGCATCCCATATTGATGCGAACTTATTGGCTAAACACTGTCGAGCGGAAGGCATCCTGATAAGCCCAGGGCGTACGCTTCGGCTTGTGACTCATAAAGATGTCAGCCGTCAGGACATAGATAAAGTGTTGCGTGTTGTTAAGCAGTACCTCAAAGCCTAAGTGTGGATTGATTTTCAGTTTTACTGAAATGCCCGAGCTTTGTCTTGGGCATTTTTATCGGCAGATATTGCTTAATGTTGAATTATTAAGCAATTAATGAATGATTTGCTAAAACAAGCTTTAGACAACAGGCGAAATGTTTGCGTTTATCTATACTAAAAACAACAAGATTATATCGCTAAGGTAACTTTAGGTTGAAGCCTAATAACAATACTAATAAAGGGGTCGATTATTGGACAAATCGGATCAGTGAATTGGAAATGCCAGCACTGTGTTCGACTGTTAAATCGCTAGAAAAGCTCGCCAAGGATGACGTTTCCTCTCTCGCATTACTCGGGCGTAGCGTGATGCACGATAACGCCTTAACCTCTCGTATTCTTCGAGTTGCTAATAGCGCTATTTACCATAAAGGTAGTAGCCAAATCTCTACTGTCAGCCGAGCGGCTATAGTGCTTGGTTTCGATGCGGTGCGAAATATCTGTATCACAGCCAAGTTACTCTCAAGCTTGTTAGAGAGTAAAAATTTGGCACCTAACGTATATCAAAGATTAATAAAGTTGATGGCTAAAGCATTTCAAGCCGCCATGATTGCACGGATGATGTTGAGCCATTATGACGAAGAAATGCAGGAGGAAGCTTTTATAGCCTCTTTACTGTATCACATAGGTGAGAGTGCTTTTTGGAGTATTGGTGGTGAATTCACCGAAGAGTTAGATCTAAAACTGCGTGAATGTGCAACGCCAGCAGAGGAACGAAGTATAACCCGCGAAGCCCTCGGCACTTCTTTTTCACTATTAACTCAAAGTATTGCCCGCAATTGGGGATTGGGAGAACTGTTGGTCCATGCAGTTAATAATCCTGAAGACCAAAGACCTGAAATTCGGTCTATTTTTATTGCGGATAAGCTCTGCGATATTTTATCTCAACCTAATCTTGATAAGCAGGAATTAGGGAAACGTATCACGCAAGCGGCGAGTTTTACTGGACTAGAAGAAAATGAGTTTATGGTGCGGATGCAACGCTGCGCGAATGCGACCCATAAGTTAGCTGAAGTATATGGTGCTAAGGTGTTGCTAGACTATCTACCTGATCCCAAGCGTATGGTCACAGTTAAACCTGTTCCACTTCCCATTCCGTTAGATATGCCTGTCTATCAAGTTAACTTGAATATTCAGTTAGCTAAGCTACGAGAATTAACAGGCTTCGCCATTAATAAAGCCGATTTTAACCAAATCATGCAAACGGTTCTCGAAGGTATACTTGAGGGCGTTGGTGTTGACCGGTGCGGCGTGCTGTTATTGTCACCAAGCCGTAAACAACTTCAACCTAGAGTGATATTAGGTCGTGATGCCGATGCCATTAAGCAAGAGTTTATTATCGATTTGAGCGATAGGCGGGGATTATTTTATCAAGCGATGGAGCATAAGTTACCGCTTTGGGTAGATGATCCTAGCTCTAAGAAATGGCAAGAGCAGTGTAAAGAATTACAAGCGCAACATGTGTCACGTCAAGGCTTTTTATTGGCACCATTATTAGTCGATAGTAAAGTGATCGGGTTTTACTACGCGGATAGGGGTCCTTCGGAAAGGGCATTTGAAGACGTGGATTTTCAAAGTTTCATCCACTTCTCTCAATTGGCGAATGTGTGTTTTACTGTGTCCCTGAGATAGTGATATAGCTTAAGCAATTGTTTTTATTAATTTAATTTCAAGCTGTATTCTTTCGAAATTGCACTCTTTCAAACCGTATTTTGGGGAGTGCTGCGCTATTGTTTGTTTGCGGCTTTAATCTCGGCAGTTATTTGCTTGGCTACCTCATTAGGAATGGGAAAGCTTAAATGGTATTGTGCTATTTCCCAGTTGCCATTGGTTTTGATTAAAGTGCCTGTTCCTCGACTGACGCCATAGGCTGGACTATTTAATAACTCGTCAAACAATATGACATTACCGTGTTGGATTAAATGCCGCTCAGTTAAATCATAGCGCCAACCTTTTGTGGGGCGGGAGTAACGTTCAAATTCCGCCATTCCCCAGCGCTCACTCGCATCCGTGCCAATAAAAATGCCGTCTTTTCGGTACAGGGCAAAGTATTTATCCCAATTGGCATCGCTTGAATATTGGTTGAGTAAATCTAATACGTGAGCCGCCGCTTGTTGATCAGGATTCGAAGTCGTTTGAGCGTTTTGTGTTGGCGAGTCCTGTGCCTGTACGCTTACATTAAGGCCGCCAAGCATTAACGCGCTGAGCAGTAACCCCAAGGTAGCGCGATTAATATTGGAACCTTTAGCTGAGAATGCATGAGTGTCTTTGAGCATTTTGCGTGCCTCTACTTTTATGGGTTAATGCCAGTTTATCGGATCGAGTTGATAAAAGCGGCTCAGTTCCCGATACAAGTCTGGGTGTTGTTGGTAAAAATCCTCTGGTTTCTCAAAAAAGACTTCGGTGATGACGGCAAAAAACTCAGCGGGATTAGTCGCTCCATAGTAATTAAATAATGAGTGGGTGCCATAATTTGCACAGTGTTGTAATTGGGCAAATTCCCTACTTAGCACTTCAGACCAAGTGCTGTAGTCGGCAAAATGCTGCAGAATGGGGGCGCCATTGGCTTGGCCATCTTCTTGATCGAGCTGATGGGCAAACTCATGGATTACGACATTATTACCATCATGGGGATCGGCGGCGCCGTCTAAAGTATTTCTCCATGAGAGCACAACTTTACCGTATTCCCATGATTCCCCTGCCAGCACATTGCGTTGTTCCCACACGATACCGCTAGTGTCTTTATGTTGATTATTGACGATAAAGGCATCGGGATAGACCAAAATCTGTTTCAGTTTGGGGTAAAAGTCGGTTTTACGATTGAGTAGCAGTAGACTGGCTTGGGCCGCGATTGTGACTCTTACTTCATCCGTGATCTCAAAATTATCGCAGCCGATAAAGACTTTCTCATCGATGAAAATTTGGATATGCCGTTTGAGTTGCAGTTGTAGATCTGCGGGTAGAGCATGGAAGTAAGGCAGTCTTTTTTTGAGAATGCTGCGCCATTCTTTTGGAAAAGGTTTCATCGTGACTCGTCGACGATGTAAGGTCTTGCGCCAACGACTCGACAGTAGCCAGGTAATTGCGCCAATTCCTAGAATAAGCGTGATAACAATAGCGAGCATACTTCCCTGACTTTATCCTGATTAACTTAGTATTAGCTAATGGGGGTGAAGTCAGCGTAACTCAATCCTCTGGTGAAAAAAGAAACTGAACAGTCGCCGCATTTTATGGTTAGGAATAGCGAACTGGTTGGTTTAGTCGTGTCTCTGTACGATTGCGACCTGTTAGTTTGGCGTGATAGAGAGCCTCATCAGCTTGATTAATTAAGCTATTCGTATCCATAGGTTGTGATCGCTCCCAGCAAGTAATACCAGCGCTGATGGTCAGTATGCCGTCATGGGGGGAGTCTTCATGTGGCATTCTTAAGTTGATGATTTTATTGCGTAATACTTCAGCAAAATGATATGCCTCCTCGAGATTGCTCGATGGCAGTACTATCATGAATTCCTCTCCGCCATAGCGGGCAAGCATGTAAGTGGGTTGTTTCAAGATCGATTTGGTGGCATTAACGATTTTCTTAAGACATTGATCGCCTGCGACATGACCATACCTGTCGTTAAATTGTTTAAAATTATCAATATCAAACAGAATTATACCTAGGGGCATGTTGTGGTCCCTAGCATACTCTAATTCTTTTTGTAGTTGTAAATCTAAATAGCGGCGATTATAGCAGCCAGTTAATCCGTCGGTTTCGGCCATGCCTTTAACCTGAGCTGCGTAGCTTTTTAATGTCTCTAAGGAGCTGACCATTTGCTGGAGCTCTAGGTTATCAGTGACAGGCATTCTGGCGTCGAGTTTTTCATTGGCAATGGCATTCATTGCATCTCGAGTCGCCATGACAGGCTTGATTATTCCCTTAGTGATAAAGTGCCAACTGGTGAGCCAGATGAAGAAGCAATATAAGATGCCACTGCAGAAAATCAATACGATAAATGCGGTGCTATCGTTTTTAAGTTCGCGGCCTGTTTGCTGAATTTCATTTTCAACTTGGTTAACGAGATCCTGCGTATAGGTCGCAACGATTTGTGCGGCATCAGCTTGGTATTCTAAATGCGCATTGGCGATATGAGTGCTTCTAATTGCTTTGCGAGAAAGTTCAAAGAGGTTGTCTTCACCGACCATGGTCTGTTTTATTTGTGATAACAAATTAAAATATAAGTCTTTATCGCCACCGATACTATCAAGCATAGCCTCCATGCTTAACAGCAGCCGCATAGCATCTCTTTGGGTTTGGTTTAGTTCAACCAGATTGTCGATGATATTCACTTGAGTTAACTGGGTAAATAAGTGTTCTCCTAGATGACTAAATAAAGATAGCTTATAATTGGTATTGATATTTAAAGCAATCTGGTCAACGTTTTTCAGCTTAAGCTGACGTTCAGAGTCCGTATTGATACGCTGAAATTGGGTTTGCATTTCATCGCTAAATCCCGACGCCATTGACGTTAAGTTGGCTTGAATATTGGCTGCCTGTGAATTGGCTTGTAAGGCAGTATCGGTTAACGTGTTGAGTAATGGCAGTTGTTGTAAGTAATACAGTTGAGTATCTAAGGCGTAATTTAATTCTTGCTTATTGACAGTAGAAGTTTCTATTGAGGCCAGTAGTCGTGAGTCATTGATGAGTAATTCCCATTGTGTGGAAAGTTCGCCTAACAGGCTAGTTCTTTGTTTTTCATCATAATAATTATTCAAGCGTGCAGTAATGATTTGTAGTTTTTCACTGTTTTTTGCCAGTTGCAGCGCAGTGGTGACTTTTACCACATCTACCCCGACTAAGTGTTCAATTTCTGATTTGAGTTGCTGTGACAGTAATATGGCGACAACACCATTTAATAGCGCCATGCCCACTATGATATAGAAGGCTGAGGTTATTTTTTGTTTCAAACTTTTCAGTGGTTTAGTGCTTGGCATTATTTTCTTTGTCAATAGCAGGTACCTCTCCATAGGTATTTTGGAGGTGTTTTATCTCTGCACTTAATTTAATGAAAATATCTTCACTGTTAGCGGGTCTGCGGCTTGCGCTAAAACAGGCGTGGCTGAGTTCAGGGTAAATTTGTCCCATGGCAGTACTGGTGAAATGCCCAAAGGATAAGACCTTAGTAGACCAAAACATATTGGCTATGTGGCTTGCCTCAAATGCGCCTGCTATGCCTCTTAAAGATTCATCTTTAAATTCTGGGGCTGTTACTACATCCATACGACAGGGATTCCCCCCCCCCATAGCATAGGCATGTTGTGCCTCATAGGTGCCCATATATTTGAGCAGCCAATAGGCAGCTTGAGGGTTTTTGCTGTCGTAGCTAACGGCAAAGGCATAAGCGCCATTGTAGGAATAACCGCCAGGCACTTGGCTTACGGCTAGACGCGCGCCGAGAATGTTCTGTTCAACTTTAAAGGATTTATACCACAGATTATTGTAGGCAAAAGGCCACATTGCCGCTTGACCTGTCGCAATAGCATTAGCTGCTTCATTGAAAGCAAACTGCTCGTTAGCGGGAACGGCATAGGGCATTAATTCGCGATATTGCTTGGCCGCTTCAATGGCTTCATGGTTGATGGTAGGCACTTCAAAATGGGAGATCTGTTTCTGGCTGTTATAGACGGGCTGCATCCAAGTGCCCCCTAAGCTCCAAATCATGCTAGAGAATTCATCGTTAATATGGGGCTTATCACCCGACATTAGCGCTAGACCGTAAAAGTCATGAGTCAGTATTTTATCCGCCAATATAGTGCCTGCTTTACGAGTGAAGAACTGAGCTTGATCTCGTAACTCTGTTAAGGTTTTTGCTGGTGCGAGTGGATAGCCAAACTGACGCAGAAACTGAGCTTTTTCAGTTTTATTATCAAAGAGATCTGCTCGATAATGATTTCCCATAACATAATTGTTATAGGGAATAGCATGGATTTCACCTTGATAGGACAAGATGTTAAGTAGCGATGGGTAATAGGGTTCTAGGTATTTCTCCATGGCCTTTTCGCCATCGGGATCGTACAGTTTAGCGAGTTCAATTAAGGGCACTGTATAACCATTGGCAGCCCATTCTTTAGCCCAGCCCGCTTCCATTGTGAGTAAATCGTATTTGCCTGAACCTTGAAGTAAATTCTGGGTCTGTAAGTTAAACATATCCTCTAATTCAGTACTGACCACCTGCACTTTTACGCCGGTTTTAGCGGTGAATTTAGGTAACATTTCTTGGGTTAAATAGTCGGTCCAAAATCCTTTTTCAGCGACCAAAGTGATGGGGGTTTTGTTTGTTAGCGGCGGGATTTGTGCCAATGAAAATTCTGCGTAACAAGGCATTATTATCGCTGCGGTTAAACAAAGAAAAATAAATTTGATCTGATTTAACAAAAATAACACCTTAATGTTACGTATTGACTCTGAGTTAATATCATTAATTCAGTATTATGTACATTTAAGGATAGGTGGGATCAGAACTTATGCCGCGATTTTATGATGGTTTTTATTGTGTTTTTTTACTTTTTGAGCAAAAAGCCGGTAACTCGATCTTAGCTAAGTTACCGGAAAAGGGTGGGAGTAGTGTGAATCGTTAACGGTTTTGGCGTTGTTGTTCTCGTAATTGCCTCAAAGCAATAGGTAGATCGAAGTGTTGTTCAATCAAGAGTCGGAGCAGCTTTGATTTGGATATACTGCTTTCTTCTGCCAGTGTAGCAAGATGGGTTATAGCCGCTTCACTGAGGGAAAATGTTGCTTTGCGATAGTGTGTTTTAGTTTCTACTTTTGCCGGGAATAATACGTCTATTTCTATGCTTTGTTTGTGCAAGCTCAACACATTGGAATGGCTCCGCGCCATGTCAGTTGTGTCTGTGGTTTTTGTGACAGTTGCATCTGCTTTATGATCTAGATTGCTTTTTATCTTATTCAGACTTTGTCCCATTGCGTACAAGTTTGCCGCTTCAATAAACTCATCTAACGAAAGCGAGTGCTGTAAGCAGCTAGATGACATAGCGTTTTTCTTGAGATCGCTGAGTCCCATTTTGCCCCCTTCGTTGAGTAGTCGTGTGAGTGGATTGAGTTTGATGGGTCAAATGATGATGCATTTGACTCACCCCCTGAGCGTGTATCGCGGGATGTAGGAGATTGGCTAAGCTGGCAGCACAATCGACTTGGAATAGTTCGCAGGCGATAGTGCGAATTTCTTCGGCTGCTTTTCCTGTGGGCTCGATTTCAATTACCGATAATCCTGATTCTTCACTGTCATCATAAACATTGCGGCAATATGTTATCGCGTCAAGGACATGGATATCATAGCTTTTACAGACTTCTTTGGCCTCTAAAATTCGGTTAGCTTGATTGGGGAGACTTGGACATTGGGTGATCACAAAAGAAGCCTGTAACTTGGGATTAATCATCTTACACGTCGCGACGATATCGTCCATGTGACACACGGTTTTTAAATCGCGGCGCTTAGGTCTTAAGGGCATTAAAATGTAAGCGGCGACTGACATGGTTGCTCGTAGCGCTAGGTTATCTTGACCACCGCAGTCGACGAGAACGACATCATAGTGTTGCTCAAGACTGAGTAAGTCATTACGGATCTTACCGTAAAGTTGCACGCAATTGATGCTGGCAAGTTGCGGATTGTTGTTTCTTGCATGGATCCAGTCAGAGGTGGTGCGCTGGGGATCGCAGTCCACCATAATGACTGAGGCGCTACATTCTGTGGTTAGAAATACAGCTATATTTTGGGCCAAGCAACTTTTACCGCTGCCGCCTTTTTCTCCACCGATTAAGACTATCATGACGCATTCCTTAATTCTTTTGATGACCCTTGTGCAGCGAGTTGATGTGTTTGGAGCTATCCGCATTGATGTCCGAAATCGAATGTAAACCTAATGTTAATCTCGGTCAATTGGCTGATTTTTTGACGTTTTTTAATTAAATTGTCGTAGGCGTTTTTTTGTCAGTATTTGGTCATATGCCGTTAATTTGACAAAAAAGATAAGACGAGGAATTTATAAAAATGTTTTTTTATCTTATTGGTTTTACATTGTTTTATCTGTTATCCGTCTGCTAAAAGGTTTGTTTGTGGTGATCGGTAACTGTGCATAGAATTTAGGGTGTAGTTTTTTATTTCTTCCTTGGTACAAATGTTAATTTTATATTTCTAAATGTTATTTAATGATCTGAGTAAATTATCAGCTTCTCAGTCGAAAGTGGTCTTGTTTGGTGAGGCACTTGTCATCAAACTGCCAAATGCTGGCTTTATCATCTCTATAGACTGACGTCTAAATCGCTTGAAATTTCAACCATGGAGAAGGGATGCCAAATGGATATCAAAACTATTATGCCTATTAAGTTTGAACTCGTTGAAACTGCACCGTTATTTCATGAACTACTTAATCTGCGGGCCACAGTTGGCCTCCCTTCTATTGGCGTTGAACTTGCGGATGTACAGGCATTGTTCTGGGTCTCTATTCGATTAAGTGACAAGACTGAATTGGAGCATGCCGGCGCTGGGGCCGCTAAGTCTAATCTATTGGCAACGGCGTGTGTTTATGGCAACAAGCCCGGGCATTTGATGATTGAAGATTTTATTGTCTTACCCGAATACCAATCCTATGGGCTAGCAAAGATAATACTTGAGCGGGTGATGGCCTTTGTTGATGACCATGCGAGTGCGGGAACTTGTGTCAGTATGACCGCCCATGGTGAGCATGAGCGCTTATGTAGTGAATATGGTTTTCAGTATGCTCCCTGCGCTAATTTAGGGCCTAATTTGTTAAAAATTATCGCTTAATATTCATGTGAGAATGCCTTTTAGGTGTTAGCTAGCGCGTATTTTAGCCCTTGGGTATATAGTTACTTTTACGTAGTTAACGGCGACATTCGTTCGCTTATGTTGTAGCATCCGTAGGATTATCGTGACGTTCTGTATGAGATAACAACCTATGGATCAGCAACTCCTTATTGATGCTGTTAATCAAAAAATGCCCTTTGGTAAGTACGCTGGACGTAAGTTGCTCGAACTACCCGAACCTTATTTGGTGTGGTTCCATAAGCAAGGTTTTCCTCAGGGGAAACTTGGTGAGCAATTAGCGCTAATGTACGAAATCAAACTTAATGGCTTAGAAGGCATGCTAAAACCGCTGTTGAAATGAGTTCCCTTCTTTTAAGAAAAATACTGCTTTTGCGATAAGTGTTGTATTTCGTGATAGAGATTAGCGATTTATTGTTTTTAGCATGCTTTAATGCAGCATATTAGCAAAACAAAAGGAACGCAGGCATGATGGCAAAATGGGTAAAATTAGCGGCAGTAGCGACTTTAGCGTTAGGCATGTCAAGTGCCTGGGCTCAGGGTGTCACCCACGAAGGTACTGTTGTTGATACGATGAACGGTGGTGGTTACACCTACGTACAGATTAAAGAAGCTGATACCACTTTTTGGGCCGCGGGTCCTCAAACTGAAGTGAGCAAAGGCGATAAAGTGGCTGTGGTTGAGCAAATGTGGATGAACGAATTCACCAGCAAAACCTTGAACCGCACCTTTGATAAACTGTTATTTGTTGGCCAAATCGATAAGAAATAGTCAGCAGTATCGAGTGCGCTAACCTGAGCGCCTCTGTAATTCAACGGCTTCGATACTTTCGAGGCCGTTTTTGTTTTTAGCGTTCAATGCCGCTAAATCTGAGTTTGTGACTATCTCGATGGGGACAAAGGCGGCAAAATAGCGGCTATTTTTCTAGCCGTTATTACTCAGCAGGGGATCACTCAAGTGATGGCGTTTGAACAGTTCGAGATCCAGCCTTATCAGTCATGTTATGCACGTGAAGTGAGTGAGTTATTTCATCTTTGCGTGCACAGCATTACCCATGTTCGTTATGCGCAGGCGCAGCTTATGGCTTGGTCTGCGGCGCCAAGATCGGCTAAACATTGGGATTTACGGTTAAGCCGCTCGAAGGCGTGGGTGGTTTTAGCCATAGATGAAGCGACTGCTTCTTCAGTTTGTTGCGGTTTTATCAATGTCGAAACCCATTTCCCCCGCCAAGGTTACTTAGATAGCTTATATATACATCCAGATTATCAAGGTCAGGGATTAGGTGAGCGCGCTTATCTTGTTTTAGAAGCTTGGGCTAAGGCACAAGGCTATGTGCGCTTGAGCTTGGACGCATCTTATCTCTCTAAAGGGTTGTTTACTCGGATGGGATTTATTCAAATACAGCGCAGTTATCAGCAAAAACTTGGGCAAGTGATCCCCGGTTTCTATATGGAAAAGAATATAGGAAAGAATATTTAACGCGCGTTTACTATGGTTTCAGCTAGAAAGTGATGTAAGGTATTCCACAGTAAAACATTAGCTTAACGCCGTTTAGTGACACTATTTAACTAAATAAGCACTGTTTAGCTTAAATTAGAATTCGGTTAATCTAAGTCAATTAATGATTCAAGATGGAGGGCAGAGAATGAAGATTCGACTATTTACGCCATCGGATGTCTCGCAGTTGGCGGCAATCTTTGAGGCGAGTGTAATGCAAGGCTCTGGCGAGTTTTACTCGTTTGCCGAGCGCTCTGCTTGGGCTTATATCGAAGGTGAGATCCGCAGTGAGAACTATTGGCTTGAACGCTTACAGGGAACCACTATTTGGGTTGCCGAAACCGATAATATGCTGGTGGGTTTTATCAATCTTAAGATAGGCGCCGACAGCGATGTTGAAGCCGCTGCCGAAGTGGAATGCTTGTTTGTTCATCCAGAATATGCCCGTTCTGGGGTGGCTACCTCTTTGTATTTTGCGTTGTTTGAAGAAGTTAAAATCTTAGCGCTGAAACGATTAACGGTTGAAGCATCCTATCTCGCGCGACCTTTTTTTGAGAAACAGGGATTTCGCAGTATTCGTCGTAATGAACATAAGCGTTTTTTGAATGCGACGGATAAAGCACAGGGCCAAGCTCAAGTGTTGGTTAACTTCAGCATGACGCTCGCCCTCTAACTCAGCTTATCAAGGTGCTGATTTGGTTAGCTAAACGAGGCCGTCAGCACTGCTTTATAACATCGCCATAGAAGCGCCAATAAAAAACACTGCCAAAGATGACTTGTGGCAGTGCTTCTAGGTGAGTGCTTATAAAACTGGCATCTAATCACTTACTCAATCGTTTGCTTGGTAGTTTGCGAATAACGAATAACGAATAACGAATAAATAGTGAAGCTGAATTATTGAATCATTTGTATTACGCGTTAGGCGACAAGTCGAACACTAATGCGGTAACTGGGCCGCTTGTTGCAGTAAAGTCGACACTTGCGAGTTGTGTCAGATGCGCGCCATCCCCAGCCGTGAGTGTTGTGCCATTGATATCCAACGTACCTTCAATCAATTGAACATACAGATGACGATTTGCTTGAGCGGCGCTTCTGTCCATCGTTACTTTTTCGCCTTCACTCAACACTAAACGATATAGGGTCGCATCCTGTTGCACTTTGAGCGTGCCATTTTCACCGTTTGGCGTCACCACGGCTGTCAGTGGTGAGCTTTGCTCAAATGCTTTTTGCTGATAACCCGCATCTATGCCTAAAGTATCTGGGCGGATCCAAATCTGTAAAAAGTGCAGCGGCTCGGTTTTAGAGGCATTAAACTCGCTGTGGTAAATGCCTTTACCTGCGGACATCAATTGAAACTCTCCTGCGGGTAAGGTTTTGATATTGCCGAAGCTATCCTTGTGAGCGATAGTGCCGGATATCACGTAACTGATGATCTCCATGTCTTTATGACCATGGGTATCAAAACCTGCGCCGGGTGCCACTCTGTCATCGTTGATGACTCTTAGGGATGATATCCCCATGTGCTCTGGGTCATAGTAGCTAGAGAAAGAGAAGGTATGTTGACTCTTTAGCCAGCCTAAGTCTGCTTGACCGCGATCCTGTGCTTTTCTTAATGTGATCATCTTGCTTCTCCCTTTATTTGATGCGGTTAGCGAATACGTTATCTACAGCGAATTTGCCAGCACCTGATACTGTCAATGAGACTGTGGCTGCTAATAGGGCGAGACCAAATTCGTAACCGTTATTGGCAAGGAACAGACCGTTGCCTATATGTACCGAGAAAATCGCCACAACCATAGTGAATGACAAGACGAAGGCCGTTGGGCGAGTCAGCAGACCGAGCAACAGGAACAGGCCGCCGAAGAATTCACTTGAACCTGCCATCAATGCCATTAAGTAACCTGGCGTCAAACCAATGGATGCCATCCATTGTCCAGTGCCTTCTAAGCCGTAACCGCCAAACCAGCCAAACAGTTTTTGTGAACCATGGGCGATTAAGATGATCCCGATAGGAATGCGCAGTGCCAGTGGGGCAAAACTCGGGGCTGATTTCAGTGTTTTTGTGATCAGTGCTTTCATGGGATATTCCTCATTTCAAATTATTTAACGAATAGTTAAGGGTATTGTTCACTCAGTCTTAAGTCAGTTTGGCTGCAGTTCCGAAGAACTTCTCCATTGCTAAGCAGTGTAGACTTGACCTTTGGCAAAGAAAATCGGAACATTTTCAATGTCTACTTCAAATAATTTGAATGTGAGGTTTATATGTTGCCATCTATTAGTCTCGATGGATTAATCGTGCTCGATGCTATTGATAAGAAAGGCAGTTTTTCCGCTGCTGCTGAGTCTTTGTTTCGGGTGCCGTCGGCACTGACCTACACAGTGCAGAAACTGGAAAGCGATTTAGGCACAAAATTATTTGAACGTAAGGGCCAGCGTGCGGAGCTGACCTTAGTCGGTCAACTTGTGCTGCGCCAAGGCCGAGAAATCCTTGCGGCAACATCAAGGCTCGAAGAGGCGGTGCGTCAACTCGAGACAGGCTGGGAGTCTTCATTGACCTTAGCGATAGATACAGTGGTGCCGGATTTACCCCTGCTGCAGTTGATTGGTGAGTTTACTGAGCTGGGTAAGCAAGTGACTGTGAATATCAGCGAAGAGTCCTTAGGTGGCGGCTGGGATGCGCTCTATTCTGGCCGTGCCGATATCGCCATCGGCGTAACAGGGGAGTTGCCCAAAGGCCAATATCATGTGGTTGAAATTGGGGAGTTGGAGTTTGTATTTGCTTTAAATCCCGCGCACCCATTGGCGCAACATGCTGGCCCAATTCCGACCGAGGCATTGCTACAATTTCCTTCTATTGTGGTGGCAGATAGTTCGACCGCCCTAGCACAGCGATCAAGTGGTTTATTTGATAGTCGCCAAGTGATCCGAGTGCCGAATATGCAGACCAAAATTAAGGCGCAGCAATTGGGATTAGGTGTGGGTTACATTCCAAAGCACTTGATCTTAGATGCGTTGGCGGCGGGAAGCCTAGTGGCTTGTCATGTGGAAATGCCGCGCCCAACGCAAGCTGTGTTTATGGCATGGCGTAAATATGCTGAAGGCAAGGCGCAGGATTGGTTTACTGCGCGTTTACCGCAATGTGATTGGCAATTTTAAGCTCAGGTTTGGTTAGTGCTTTGTAAGCAGCCACTCACTTTGTTCCTCACAGCATTAATGCTTACGCCATGAGGAGCATAGCGCCTAACCGATACGTTGGCTGTGGCTGGTGTAATGCACATGCTGTGACAATAAATCAGACAGATTCGGTGAGCGATTCAAGAATCGAATAAAGGCCTGTGGCAAAGTCAGTGACTCCATCGACTCCTGCCAGCGGGCTTGCAGCAATGGAGAATAACCTTCTTTACCCGCAGCGGTATAAGATGTTGAAACTCCTACGTAAAGTGACTCAGGTTCAACGGGATACCATAGTGATTGGCTGTCTTGCTGCATCATCTCTAGTCTGAATAAACGCTCACCCAGTGGGCGTCGCCCATCGTAGTAATACCGTAGGCCGTAAGTGTAGGGGAAGCTGCCTGCACCTGTGCCACGGACACTGTTGTTGGTTGCCGCGTTAATCGCCGATTCGAGCGCTTGATAGAGAAACTGACCTTGAATTTCATACTTAACTAATGGTAATTCGAAGGGGAGTAATTGCCCCATCACATCGGCTAGTGTCAATTGTCCTTGGGCCACCGATTGGCGCACACCGCCAGCATTATGCAGAGCAAAGTTCACTCTTGGGTCGACCAGTTTGGCTTCTTGGAACATGCTGCGACTCACCCAAGGTGCTATTTCACTGCCGTGGGGCAGGGCTTTAGAGGGTAAGCGGGTATGGACTAAGTTCTTCGGCACCAGTGCTAACACTTTGTTTTCCATCTCTGCGATAGCCGGTTTGTAGATATCTCGGATCACGCCATCGATATCGGCATCGGCATCATCCCAAAGGATATTTGGATGCTGATTAAGCTGCTGGCGCACAGCTTGGTAATCTTGGTTATCGACGGCCGTGTTAGCACTTAAGATAAAGTGTTGATCTAGCATGAAGTAGTTGCCGCCCTTTAAATTCAGCACTTTCCCATCAGCGTCAAACGTTATCTCGGCTAAGCCGACGACTTCGGCATACTTACCCGCATGCACTATGGGCGTGTTATTGATGACTTCACCGTAGGGCAGGTTGCTCAAACCTAAGGCGCGAAAATCCCCCTGTAGCGTATGCGTGTGACCGCCGACGATAAGGCTAATACCATCGACTTCGGCCGCGAGGCGTTTATCCTGATCTAAGCCTAAGTGGCTGAGCACGATAATATGCTTAATACCTTGATTTTTAAGGTGCTCAACCGTGCGCGCGGTAGTGGCGATAGCATCGACAAAATGGGTGTCGGGATCGGGACGAGCGATCTCTTTCATCTGATCTAAGGTAATACCGACAATGGCTAATGTCTTATCGTGGAAGGGCTTAAGCAGGTATTTCGCGTGTTTTTGCTCATGATCATAATCCAAGATATTAGGCAAACCCCTCAGACAACCGGGTTTGTTTAGATCCTCTTGGCTTAAATCCATATTGCCCGCAAGCAATGGGAAATCAATTTGCCTGGCAAACTCGGCAAGTCTGGCGTTCCCTTCATCGATATCGTGGTTGCCAATGACCATAGCATCAGGTGCCAACAGATTGAGTAAGTGGGCGTTGGCCTTACCTTTAAAATGGCTGAAATACAGCGTGCCCTGGAAGCTGTCACCACCATGCAGGAAAATAAAAGGCGTATTGGTTTGTGCAGCGGTGTGACGCGCTTTTGTGATGTGATGGCCGATGCGGGCATAACCACCGCTATGGCTGGTCACATCTAGCTTATGTTGGCCTATGTTAAGGCTAAATTGGACGCGGCAGGGTTCAAAATTCGAATGGGTGTCATTAATGTGCGCGAGTGAGAGTGTGTAGCTCTGTGTCATAACTTACCTCTATTACGGCGGGTGAGTATATACCCAAGCAACCTGAAAATGCGAGTTTCAGAGGGTTCTGAGTTATCTGCATTCTAAAAGAATAAAGGGAGCTAGGCTCCCTTTATATTAACAAGCACTAAACTTGGTTAGCCTTCAGCCGGATTTGGCTTCGTCATCATCGGATGCGGCTTCAAAATCACCGTCATCGGATAGGCGAATGCCTTTTTGCTTCATGCGCTTAGTCCAAAGTTTACGTGCCAATTGCTGCATATCGGTCGCGGGGTCGTTTAGATCGACAATCTCTAATCCTAACATAGATTCGATGATATCTTCTTGAGTTACGATACCTTGGCTACTGCCGTACTCGTCGACCACCATCGCAATTTGGGTGTTACGTTTAATCATACGCTCAAAAAGTGGCAGAATTTTTGCGGTTTCAGGCACCACAAATAAACTTCGTTTAAGTTCACCAATCGGTGCTTCTGGCGTGTAACGCTCTGCTAGCAATACATCGGTGCGGGTAATGTAACCAATCACATCATCATGATCTTGGTCGTAAACTGGAATTCGGGTAAAAGGCTTGTCGCGGTATTGGCGCACAAACTCATTTTGGGTGAGATCTATGGGTAAAGAAAACATCACAGTGCGCGGCGTCATGATCGCCGTGACTGGCATATCTCGCACCTTCAGCATTTGCGTCAAAATTTTTGACTCTTGCTCATCAAGCTCACCGGATTCATGGCCGATTTTGGCCATAGCACTCATCTCTTGGCGTATGTAGTGGCCTTCATCACCTTTGCCCATTAGGCGAGTGACTTGCTGTGACATCCAGATCAGCGGTTTAGTGGTACGCTTCATCCACAGCACGGCAACAGAAACACTTGGTGCGAGTCGACGCCAATGGTTTGCACCCAATGATTTAGGAATGATTTCTGAGAAAAACAGGATAATAAAGGTTAATACGCCCGAGAAAACACCTAACATATCGTCACCAAATACTTTAGCCGCTTGCGCACCTGCAACGGCGGCACCGACGGTATGAGCGATAGTATTTAGGGTAAGGATTGACACCAAAGGGGCTTCGACATTCTCTTTCAATCTACGCAAGCGCGCGGCTGCGGCACTGTCAGTTTGTTCGAGTGATGCGATATAACTTGGGGTAACCGATAACAGAACAGCTTCGAACACACTGCACAGAAAAGAAACAGCAACAGCGACAAGCACTATAATGATGAGGGTTAACATATAGGTGGAATTACAACTCCGTATTTTAGGCCAATATTAGCCCTTGGAGATTCTATCATAGGTGAATTGAGTTACTGGCTAAAATTTATTTGCGTCTGTATAATTCGCCGCCCTGTTACAGGATCCGTTTTTTGGTGTTGAGGTTAGCTATATGAGTGAAAAGAAGATCAATTTATTAGACCTTGATCGTAAGGCTATGCGCGCATTATTTGCGGAAATGGGTGAAAAACCCTTTCGTGCCGATCAGCTCATGAAATGGCTATATCATTTCGGTGTCAGTGACTTCGAAGAGATGACCAACATCAACAAAGTGTTACGTCAAAAGTTGGCGGCCCGCTGCGAGATCGTTGCACCAGAAATTTCGAGTTTCCAAAAATCGACCGATGGTACGATAAAATTTGCAATTAATGTTGGCCAAGGCCAAGAAGTGGAAACGGTTTATATTCCTGAGGATGATCGTGCGACCTTGTGTGTATCTTCACAGGTTGGCTGTGCGCTGGAATGTACTTTCTGCTCGACGGGTCAGCAAGGTTTTAACCGTAACTTAACGGTTTCTGAAATCGTCGGCCAAATCTGGCGCGTATCGCACTTTTTAGGGTTTGCAAAAGACACGGGCGAGCGTCCGATCACTAACGTCGTGATGATGGGCATGGGTGAGCCATTACTCAATTTAGCCAATGTGATCCCTGCGATGGACATCATGCTCGATGATTTTGGTTTTAGTTTATCAAAGCGCCGCGTGACCTTATCAACATCAGGCGTAGTGCCAGCGTTAGACAAACTGGGCGATGCCATCGATGTGGCACTTGCTGTCAGTATTCATGCACCCAATGATGAGTTGCGTGACATTCTGGTCCCGATCAATAAAAAGTATCCGCTGGATGAGTTTTTAGCGGGTATTCGTCGCTATATTGCTAAATCAAATGCTAACCGCGGCCGCGTGACGGTTGAATATGTGATGCTAGATCATATCAACGACAGCACAGACCAAGCCCATGAGTTAGCTAAGTTAATGAAAGATACGCCATGTAAGGTGAATCTGATCCCATTTAATCCGTATCCTGGCTCGCCTTATGGCCGCTCATCTAATTCACGTATCGACCGTTTTTCTAAGGTTCTTATGGAATACGGTTTTACTGTCATCGTACGTAAAACCCGTGGTGATGACATTGATGCCGCTTGCGGTCAGTTAGCTGGCGATATTCGCGACAGAACGAAACGTTTAGCGAAAAAACGCATGCAAGAAAACCAGATTTCAGTCACAATGAATTAACTCTTTGTTTGCACAGATTTATAGGCTTGCCCATGAAGCATGGATTGCCAAGGTTTTCGTTGATTTTAAGCCTGTCATTATTGATGACAGGATGCGTCACTGAGCGTACTTATACTGGGACAGATATTCCTGTTTCGGAACGAAAGTTAGACAAAGTCGCCGCCGCAAGAGAGCGGATGCAGCTCGGTTTAACCTATTTAAATCGAGGTAGCACGGAACAAGCCAAATACAATCTTGATAAAGCATTAGAATATGCTCCAGAGCTCGAAGATGTGCATACCGCTCTGGCTTATTACTATCAAACCGTGGGCGATTTAGTGCGTACCGAAGAGTCGTACATGAATGCCATTAGTACTAAGGACGCCTCTGGCGATTCCATGAATAATTTCGGGGTGTTTTTGTGCCAACAAAAGCAATACAACAAAGCTGAAAAAATGTTTTTGGCCGCAATTGAAATGCCCAAATATACGCGCACTGCCTCAAGCTATGAGAACTTAGGTCTTTGTAGTCGCGAAGCAGGACAAGCAGAAAAGGCACGACAGTATTTTCAGATGGCGTTAAAGTATGACCCGAGACGCTCGGTGTCATTACTGGAGTTGGCAGAGTTAGAAGTCGATCAAGGTGATTTTATTCAGGCGCGAAACCAATTAGCACGCTATCACCAAGTGGCTGAGCAAACTCCAGAAAGTTTAGCGCTCGGGATCAAAATAGAGCAGGCAGTGAATGATGATGCCGCTGTGAAGAGATTTGGTATTTTATTGCTTGCCAAATTCCCAGCATCACCTCAGGCCAAGCAATACAGAGTTAATTTGCATCAATGAAAGATCATGAAACCAATGCGCCAGTTGAGTCGGTAGCACCGCAATCAGTCGCGCTAGATGTCACGCTTGGTACTTTATTAAAAGCCGCCCGCGAAAAAATGGGCCTTAGTATTCAAGATGCCGCTGTAAAGCTGCATCTACGTCCTCGTATTATTGAAGATATTGAAGCTGACAATTTTACAAATATAGCCTCATCGACTTATGTACGTGGCTATGTGAAAAACTACGCGCGTATGGTCAGTGCCGATGCGGCTTTGATTGAAGCTTGTCTTGTGCAGCAAGTGCCAGTTGTGACTGAGCCTGCAATGCAAAGTTTTTCACGCAAAACCACATATCAAGCTCGCGATACACGTTTAACTTGGCTGAGTATTTTTATCGTCATAGTGTTACTCGGTTCGTTAGTCGTCTGGTGGATGCAAAAAACCACCTTGCTAAGCACTATTGATGTGTCGCAACCCACGGCTGAAGAGGTCGCAGCAGCGAATCAGACGCTGCCAGGTGATGTGTTATTGACCGAAACGGATGCCAGTCCTCGTTTGACTGAGATTGCCGCAAACGGCTCAATGTCTATCGATGGTCCAATTAAAGATACTGATGCAAGCACTATTGATGTCAGCACAGGACCAACGGACAATAATTATCCTCAGACCGTTGATACGAGTAATGAAGATGGCGGTTCAGCAATCGCAGCCACTACGACAACGCCATCTGTTCCGCAAACGACAGATCCTGTAGTCCAACAGCCTGTTAGTGCAACGCCTTCACCCACCACCACAACATCAACGACCACTGCCACTGCAGCAAGTACTTTGGTTGCTGTTGCAGGACAATCGATTATAGATGTTCAGTTGACGGGTGATTGCTGGATAAACATTGTTGATGCTAAAGGTAAAGCGTTAGTCGATGGTGTTAAAGGCGCTGGCGCGACAGTGCAAGTGAGCGGTGTACCGCCGTTTAAAGTCATTTTAGGTGCGCCCCATGTAGCGACTTTAAGCTTAGATGGTCAAATTGTTAGCCTAGCGGATTTCCCCAAGGGACGAGTCGCGCGGTTAACCTTGCCTAAAGCCTAACGACCGCGTAATGATCTGCAGCACGTACCGAAATAGAGCGTATTAAGCATGTATAATGAAACTCCCATAAAAAGACGTCCTTCCACCCGCATTTATGTGGGTAATGTACCGATTGGTGATGGGGCGCCGATTGCTGTTCAGTCAATGACCAATACTAAGACCACAGATGTTGAAGCGACAATTGCTCAAATTCGTGCCCTAGAGAAAGTCGGTGCCGATATAGTGCGTATCTCTGTACCCACTATGGATGCGGCTGAAGCCTTTAAGCTCATTAAGCAAGCGGTCAATGTTCCTTTAGTGGCCGACATTCATTTTGATTATCGCATTGCTTTAAAAGTTGCCGAGTATGGTGTCGATTGCCTTCGAATCAATCCGGGTAATATAGGCAATGAAGAGCGTATTCGTAGCGTGGTGGAATGTGCCCGTGACCATAATATTCCCATCCGTATTGGTGTGAATGGTGGGTCATTAGAAAAAGATCTAATGGACAAGTACAAAGAACCCACACCTGAAGCCTTACTCGAATCAGCCATGCGCCATGTGGATATTCTGGACAGATTGAACTTTGACCAGTTTAAGGTCAGCGTTAAAGCCTCCGATGTATTTTTAGCGGTCGAATCCTACCGTTTATTAGCTAAACAAATTCGTCAACCCTTGCATTTAGGCATTACCGAAGCTGGTGGCGCGCGCGCGGGTTCAGTGAAATCGGCCGTAGGCTTAGGTATGTTATTGGCCGAAGGCATAGGTGATACCCTACGTATTTCCTTGGCCGCTGATCCGGTCGAAGAAATCAAAGTCGGTTTTGACATTTTAAAGTCGCTGCGTATTCGTAGCCGTGGCATTAATTTCATTGCCTGTCCATCTTGTTCTCGTCAAGAGTTTGATGTGATCAGTACAGTCAATGAGTTAGAGCGTCGCCTCGAAGACGTGACTACTGCCATGGATGTGTCTATTATCGGCTGCGTAGTGAACGGCCCAGGTGAAGCCTTAGTGTCGCACATCGGCTTAACCGGTGGGCACAATAAGAGCGGTTACTATGATGAGGGTGAACGTCAAAAAGAACGTTTTGACAACGACAACATTGTTGATTCCCTCGAAGCGAAAATTCGCGCAAAAGCCAGTCAAATGGCGAACCGTATTCAAATCAAAGACACAACTGAGTAATATGTACCCGCATTTGGGCATAGATTACGCCTAATGATGTTGAGCTAGGCCCCGAAACCGACGGGGTCGTTTTACGTTTTACGCTCAAAAGCCTATAATGCGTGACATTTTTATTAATTTAGCGAAATCGGACGAGTCGATACAGTGGCAAAACAGATCCAAGCGATTCGCGGAATGAATGACATTCTGCCAACTCAAAGTCCTCTATGGCAAAAAGTGGAAGCGGTACTACGTTCGAGCGTCAGTGCTTACGGTTACAGCGAAATCCGCACTCCAATAGTGGAAAATACCGATCTTTTTAAACGCTCTATCGGTGAAGTGACTGATATTGTTGAAAAAGAAATGTATACCTTCGCAGATAATAACGGTGACAGCTTAACACTGCGCCCAGAAGGTACCGCGTCGACAGTGCGTGCAGGTAACGAAAACGGTCTGCTATATAACCAAGAGCAACGTCTTTGGTATATGGGTCCTATGTTCCGCCACGAACGTCCACAAAAAGGCCGTTATCGTCAGTTTAACCAATTTGGCGTTGAAGTGTATGGCATTGGCTCGGCTGATATTGATGCTGAAGTCCTAATGCTATCGGCACGCCTGTGGGAAAAACTCGGTATTAGCGAGCACGTCTCGTTAGAGCTAAATACCTTAGGTGATCCTGCTGAGCGCGCTGTTTATCGTGATGCCTTAATAGCGTTTTTAGAGCTGCATAAAGATGCGCTCGATGAAGACAGTAAGCGTCGCATGTACAGCAATCCGCTGCGAGTATTGGATTCAAAAGATCAAAATGTCCAAGCCATATTGGTTGATGCACCTGAGTTAATGGATTTTCTCGGTGAAGAATCGAAGACACATTTTTCACAATTACGTGAACTACTTGATGCTGTGGGTATCAAATACACCATTAATCCGCGTCTAGTACGTGGTTTAGATTACTATAATCGCACTGTATTTGAATGGGTTACATCTAGTTTAGGCTCACAAGGTACTGTACTTGCGGGTGGTCGCTACGATGGTTTAGTCGCCCAGTTAGGTGGTAAGGATACTCCAGCGGTCGGTTTTGCTATGGGCTTAGAGCGCATTGTCTTGCTGCTTGAAGCCTTAGAGCTGACCAAAGATATTCCGCCAGAAGTGGATGTGTATGTCACGGCCATGGGTGATAGCTGTCTGGTTGAAGCCATCAAGGTCGCGCAGGAATTACGTAACGCACTGCCAAACCTTAAAGTGATGAGTCACTGTGGCGGCGGTAACGTGAAGAAACAAATGAAGCGTGCCGACAAAAGCGGTGCGAGTGTGGCACTACTGATAGGTGAAGATGAACTTGCCGAAGGTATGGTTAAGGTTAAACATTTACGCAATGACATCGAACAACAACGGGTAGCTCGAAGTGCCTTAGGCGCATTTTTGGCTGAACTGATCAAATAAAGGGGACGTGCGCGTGGAAATTTATAGCACAGAAGAACAACAAGTTGATGCTATCAAGCAGTTCTGGAAAGATTACGGAAATTCAATTTTAATCGGTGCCGTAGTGGGTTTAGGCGGCCTATATGCGTGGAATTATTATTCTGACGTTAAAGTGGCACAAGCGGAAGAAGCTTCAAAAGCGTTCCAAAATTTGACCACTAAATCTGCCGATGAAGCCGCAATGCTGGCGGGTGTCGCCGAGTTTTCTAAAAATCACGATCAAAAGGGCTATCAAGCCTTGTTAGAACTGATCGTGGCCAAAACTGCGGTAGAAGCGAAGGATTATCCAAAAGCGATTGATGCTTTGAACAAGGTGATTGCGGCTAAACCCGGTGCTGGTTTAGATGTGATTGCGACTTTGCGTTTAGCACGTGTACAAGCAGAGCAAGGTCAAATTGATGCAGCTCTAGCGACCTTAGATCAAGTAACAGATAAAGCTTTCTTCGCTCAGCGCGATGAGTTGAAAGGTGATTTCTTAGTACGTCAAGGTGAAGTTGAGAAGGCAAAAACAGCTTATCAAGCTGCCATGGACAATGGTGGTGTGGTGACAAGCCCTGCGCTTAAAATCAAACTTGATAGCCTAAATCAGGCATAAGGGATCCCTTGATGAAGTCTTGGTGCAAAAACCTGCTAGCCGCTGGATTAAGTCTGGCCATGTTATCCGCCTGTTCGTCGAGCGATGTCGAAGAAGAACCGGTAAGTGAGTTAACTGCCATTCAGGCGACAGTGTTTCCTGAAGTGAGTTGGAGCACCTCTGTCGGCAATGGTGTTGGAGATTATTATTCTCGCCTCGCCCCCGCCGTTAGTTATGGAAAAATTTTTGCAGCTGACCGTTATGGTGAAGTGGTTGCCTTCGATGAGGCCACTGGCGAGCGCGTTTGGACTAAAGATTTCAGCGAAGAGTTTCGTGATAACGCTTTAGCGAAAAATAAAGGTGCGCGTATTGCTGCTGGTGTGACTGCTGCGCGTAATAAAGTCTTTTTAGGTGGTGAAAGTGGGCTGCTTGCTGCACTGAACGCTGAAGACGGTCAAGTGTTATGGCATGTCGTTGCGGGCGGTGAATTGTTGTCTGCTCCCACTGTGGCCGATGACGTCGTGGTGGTCAGTACCAGCTCTGGTTCACTCGAAGCGTTTAACGTTGATACTGGCGCCAAGCTGTGGGTGTATGAAATGCAATTGCCGAATCTGACCCTGCGCGGTACAGGTTCTGCAGCTTACGAAGCGGGTGGTTTCTTCATAGGTACCGCCGATGGCAAAGTGGCTGTTGTGATTAAAAACAATGGTCAAGCTGCGTGGGAACAGGCGATTTACAATCCAACGGGCGGTAACGAGTTTACGCGTATGGCCGACGTGGATATGACCCCCTTGATCCTTGGCGACAATTTATATGCGGTGAGCTACAACGGTAACTTAGTGTCGATGGAACTGCGCACGGGTCGAGTTGTGTGGACACGTAAGTATTCTAGCTTTAACGAGTTAGCATCAGCGGGCCTAAGCTTGTACTTAGTTGACGATCACAGCCGTATCTACTCAGTTGATAAACGTAACGGTTTGGAACTGTGGAGTAATTCTGAGTTAGCTAACCGCACTCTGACATCTCCGGCTGTATATAAAGACTATTTAGTTGTGGGTGATTTCGAAGGTTATTTACACTTCATCGATCGCAGTACAGGGACGATTGTGGGTCGTGTCCAAGTGGACAGCTCAGGATTATACAGCCAGCCGTTAGTGGTGGATGATAAAATCTATGTTCAAGGTCGCAGCGGAAAGTTGGCTGTTGTAACACTTCCATAGTTAAAAGTGTTATCCTTGCTGAGCCCCTGGAAGTGTGTTCCGGGGGCTTTTTATTGAAAAGTTTTTTAGAGGCAAAATCATGATCCCTGTAGTGGCCCTTGTTGGTCGGCCGAACGTCGGTAAATCCACCCTATTTAATCGTCTTACGCGCACGCGTGATGCGCTGGTTGCTGACTTTCCTGGCCTAACACGTGACCGTAAATATGGTCGAGCATTCTTATCCGGCTATGAGTTCATTGTGGTCGATACCGGCGGTATCGATGGCACTGAAGAAGGGATCGAGACGAAAATGGCTGAGCAATCCCTTGCTGCCATTGAAGAAGCCGATGTCGTTCTATTTATGACCGATGCGCGCGCGGGTTTAACCGCTGCGGATCTGTCGATTGCACAGCACTTACGTAGCCGTCAAAAAACCACCTTTGTGGTTGCTAACAAAGTTGACGGTATTGATGCCGATTCAGCTTGTGCCGAGTTTTGGTCTTTAGGTCTAGGTGAAGTTTACCAAATGGCGGCGTCCCAAGGACGTGGCGTGACCAATATGATCGAATACGCGCTGACCCCTTATGCCGAAGCGATGGGCATTGTGCGTCAAGGTGAAGACGAAGTTACTGAAGAGCGTGAATATACCGAAGAAGAAGCGGAAGCTGAGCAAAAGCGTCTGCAAGATTTGCCTATCAAGCTGGCGATCATAGGTAAACCTAACGTCGGTAAGTCAACCCTGACTAACCGTATTCTAGGTGAAGAACGTGTTGTGGTATTTGATGAACCCGGTACGACCCGTGACAGTATTTATATTCCAATGGAACGTGAAGGTCGCGAGTACGTGATTATCGATACCGCGGGTGTTCGTCGCCGTAGTAAAGTACATCAAGTCATTGAGAAATTCTCAGTGATCAAAACCTTGAAAGCAGTTGAAGATGCTAACGTGGTGTTACTTATCATCGATGCCCGTGAAGGTATCGCCGAGCAAGATTTGGGTCTGTTAGGTTTCGCGCTCAATGCGGGTCGCGCTTTGGTTATTGCCGTCAACAAGTGGGATGGTATCGACCAAGGCATTAAAGATCGTGTGAAGAGCGAGCTTGATCGTCGTCTTGGTTTTATCGACTTTGCCCGTATTCACTTTATTTCGGCGCTGCACGGCACAGGTGTTGGCCATTTATTTGAATCGATTGAAGAAGCTTACGACAGTGCCACACGCCGCGTCAGCACTTCTATGCTGACCCGTATCATGCAAATGTCGCAGGACGATCACCAGCCGCCATTAGTGAATGGTCGCCGTGTGAAGCTTAAATACGCTCACGCCGGTGGTTACAATCCGCCAATCGTGGTCATTCACGGTAACCAAGTGAGTAGACTGCCTGACTCGTACAAGCGTTACATGATGAACTACTTCCGTCGTTCGTTGAAAGTGGTGGGTACGCCAATCCAGCTACGTTTCCAAGAGGGTGATAACCCATTTGAAAACAAGACTGAGAAGTTGACTATGAGCCAAGAGCGCCGCCGCAAGCGCGCACAAAGCCATATCAAAGACAGAAAAACCAAATAGTGTTTTTTACCAGACACATTTGAAACAAAAGGAACCTTAGGGTTCCTTTTGTGTTTTAAGATGATTTTAGCCTTGCTCTTGCTAGTGTTATTCGTTATTCGAGCGGCTTTATCTGAGTGACGGTTGAGATCACTTGTCCATGGCGCAAGCGGGTCTGCAAACTATCACCGATGGCCAGTTTATCGGCAGAGTCGACCACTTGATTGTGGATGTCAGTGGTAATGCTGTAACCACGGCTTAAAGTGGCAAGCGGGCTCACGGTTTCAAGCTGATGGGCCGCGTATTTTATCCGCTGTTCACTTTGGCTGAGTTTGTCCTGTAATGCATCCTGTAAGCGGCTCGCAAGATAATTTAAGCGGTTACCCTCAATGGCGAGTTTATGCTTGGGAGATTGCTGTTCAAGGCGGCTTGCGAGCAACTGCTGACGGCGGCTGAGCAGATGCAAGCGATTCGACAGCGCGGACTCTAGTCGTAATTGCATCTCATCGAATCTTTGTTCGAACTGCTGCAAAGTCCGTTTAGGGTCTTGGCGTTGCAGTCTGTGCTCTAGCAAACTAAGTCGTCTTTCTTGTTTAAGCTGATAATGTTTCGCGCTTTGTTGCAGGCGCGATAAGGCTGTGGCGAGTTTTTGCGCCTTATTATCATTGTCTTGTGATAATAGCTCCGCACCCGCAGAGGGGGTTGGGGCGCGGATATCGGCAACATAATCACTGATGGTTGTATCAACCTCGTGGCCGACGGCGCTGACAATGGGTAGGGCGCTGTTATAAATCGTGTGGGCGAGGGCTTCGCTGTTAAAACACCATAAATCCTCAAGCGAACCGCCGCCGCGGGTGAGCAATAATACATCGACTTCTAAACGTTGGTTGGCGATATTGATTGCCTGACAAATACTCTGCGCTGCGGTTTCGCCCTGAACTTGGGTCGGATAGATAATGACTTCGATGGAAGGATCGCGCCTTGCCAATACATGTAACACATCACGGATCGCTGCACCCGTAGGTGACGTAATAACGCCAATGCGCTGAATATTCTTCGGTAGCAATCTTTTGGTGTCGGCGGCAAATAATCCTTCTGCGGCTAGCTTCATCTTGAGTGCATCGAACTGCTGGGCGAGTAATCCATCCCCAGCGGGCAGCATGGACTCAATTAATAATTGATAGTCGCCTCTGGGTTCATAAACGCTGATCGCGCCTTTGACCAGCACTTGCTGACCATTGATGGGCTTAAAGCTGACCGTCTGGTTACGGCCTTTAAACATGGCGCAACGGATCTGCGAAGAGTGGTCTTTTAAAGTGAGATACCAATGCCCTGAGCTGGGGGAGGAAAAGTTGGATATTTCGCCATTGAGCCAGATTTTACCCAGTTGCCCCTCGAGAATTTGTCTGACTTCACCATTGAGCCGCGAGACAGTATAAATGTTGTTTTTGGTGCCTTGCATCGAATAACTCAATAAAATGGGGATATTTACTATTTTCCATTTACCAGTGGCGATATGCAAGGTATAATCCCGCCGCAATATTTCACCTCTAAATCCTACTCAACTGGGGAGATGTTGCATATGCTACGTTTAATTAAAGAAGCGCTTACTTTTGACGATGTGTTGCTTGTTCCTGCGCATTCGACTGTACTCCCAAATACCGCCATTCTAAAAACTCGCCTGACCAATACCATTGAATTGAATATCCCACTTGTGTCTGCCGCTATGGACACAGTTACCGAAGCTCGTCTTGCGATCGCGATGGCGCAGGAAGGCGGCTTAGGCTTTATTCATAAAAACATGAGCATTGAAAAACAAGCCGAAGAAGTTCGTAAAGTAAAAATTTACGAAGCGGGCGTGGTTCAACAACCTGTGACTGTGACCCCATCAACGACCTTAGCCGATCTGAAAGTGTTAACACTGAAGAATGGTTTTGCGGGTTATCCCGTGGTCAACGAAGCCAACGAGCTGGTCGGTATCATCACTGGTCGTGACGTACGTTTCGTGACAGATTGGAGCAAAACGGTAGAAGAAGTGATGACGCCTAAAGCGCGTTTAGTCACTGTTGCCGAAGGCACTAAATTAGATGAAGTGCAAAAATTGATGCACTCACATCGTATCGAAAAAGTTCTTGTGGTTGATGATAACTATAAGCTGAAAGGCCTCATCACAGTTAAAGACTTCGAAAAAGCCGAACGTAAACCTAATGCCTGTAAAGATGAGTTAGGCCGTTTACGTGTTGGTGCCGCCGTAGGTGCGGGCGCTGGTAATGAAGAGCGTGTTGACGCTCTGGTTAAAGCCGGTGTTGACGTTTTACTTATCGATTCTTCCCATGGCCATTCCGAAGGCGTTTTACAACGCATTCGTGAAACTCGCGCTAAACATCCTGATTTGCAAATTATCGGTGGTAACGTTGCTACGGCTGAAGGTGCATTAGCCTTAGTCGAAGCGGGTGTTAACGCAGTTAAAGTGGGTATTGGCCCTGGTTCTATCTGTACGACTCGTATCGTGACAGGTGTTGGCGTACCACAAATTACTGCGGTATCCGATGCTGCCGCAGCCATGAAGAGCCTAGGTATTCCTGTGATTGCCGACGGCGGCATTCGTTTCTCTGGCGATTTAGCCAAAGCATTAGCCGCGGGTGCATCTTGCATTATGGCGGGCTCAATGTTTGCGGGAACTGAGGAAGCACCAGGTGAAACTGAGTTATATCAAGGCCGTGCGTATAAATCCTACCGTGGTATGGGTTCATTAGGTGCTATGTCTCAAGGTTCATCTGACCGCTATTTTCAATCGGACAACGCTGCAGACAAGTTAGTCCCCGAAGGTGTAGAGGCGCGCGTGCCTTATAAAGGCAAGTTGAAGGAAATCATCCATCAACATATGGGCGGCCTACGTTCTTGCATGGGATTAACAGGTTGCGCCACCATTCTAGAGCTGAATGAAAAAGCCCAATTTGTGAAAGTGACTTCAGCGGGCATGGGCGAATCCCATGTACACGATGTGACTATCACGAAAGAAGCGCCGAACTACCGTTCAGGTTCTTAATCGTTTGATAAGAGGGGCGGCGTAAGCCGCCTCTTTGTAAAACGTATGATCCAATACTTAAAGCTGGCAGTCGCTGCTTTGAGCAATGTTAAAACAATAGATGAGATAAAGGTTACCCATGAGCGATATTCATGAGCACAAGATACTGATCCTCGATTTTGGATCCCAGTACACTCAACTGATTGCCCGTCGTATCCGTGAAATCGGCGTTTACTGTGAATTATGGGCTTGGGACGTAACAGAAGCCCAAATCCGCGAATTTGCCCCGAACGGCATTATTCTTGCGGGCGGACCAGAAAGTGTTACGGCTGAAAACTCGCCGCGTGCGCCTGAATACGTCTTTACCGCAGGTGTGCCGGTACTGGGCATTTGTTACGGCATGCAGACTATGTCTGAGCAGTTGGGCGGTAAAGTGATCCAAGGTGTGGGCGAAGGTGAATTCGGCTACGCTCAAATTGAAATGCTGACAGATTCATTGCTATTCAAAGGCATTGAAGATGCGGTTAGCAGTGACGGCAAACCCTTACTCGACGTATGGATGAGCCACGGTGATAAAGTGTCGGCTATTCCTGAAGGGTTTGTGGCGGTCGCTAAAACGGACACTTGTCCATTTGCCGCTATGGCAAACGAAGAGAAGCAATTCTTCGGCGTACAGTTCCACCCAGAAGTGACCCACACTCGCCAAGGCATGCGCATGTTATCGCACTTTGCCTTAGACATTTGTGGCTGTGCGGCGAACTGGAAACCTTCCTCTATCATCGAAGATGCGATTGAGCGCTTGAAGAAGCAAATCGGTGATGATGAAGTGATTTTAGGATTATCGGGCGGTGTTGATTCTTCTGTTGTGGCTATGCTGCTACACCGTGCTATCGGTAAAAAACTGACCTGCGTATTCGTTGATAACGGTTTATTGCGTTTGAATGAAGCCGAGCAAGTGATGGAAATGTTTGGCGATCATTTCGGCCTGAATATCATCCATGTTGATGCGGAAAACCGTTTCCTTGATGCGATGAAAGGCGAAGCCGATCCAGAAGCTAAGCGTAAGATCATCGGCCGCGTATTCGTGGAAATTTTCGATGAAGAATCGAAAAAATGCGCCAATGCCAAATGGTTAGCGCAAGGCACGATTTATCCAGACGTGATTGAATCTGCCGGTAGTGCCACAGGCAAAGCCCATGTGATTAAATCTCACCATAACGTTGGCGGTTTGCCAGCCGATATGGCGCTTGGTTTAGTCGAGCCTCTGCGTGAACTGTTCAAAGATGAAGTGCGTAAAATTGGTCTTGAGTTAGGCCTGCCATACAACATGCTTTATCGTCACCCGTTCCCAGGACCAGGTCTTGGTGTACGCGTATTAGGTGAAGTGAAAAAAGAATACTGTGACTTGCTGCGCCGCGCCGATGCTATCTTCATTGAAGAACTGCATAAAGCCGACTTATACAATAAAGTCAGCCAAGCCTTTACTGTGTTCTTACCTGTACGCTCAGTCGGTGTTATGGGCGATGGCCGTAAATATGACTGGGTTGTATCACTGCGCGCCGTGGAAACAATCGATTTTATGACAGCCCATTGGGCACATCTGCCCTATGATTTCTTAGGTCGCGTATCAAACCGTATCATTAACGAAGTCGATGGCATTTCCCGTGTGGTTTACGATATCTCTGGCAAGCCGCCAGCGACTATCGAATGGGAATAAGTTAATTATTTGAATTAACGATTAAAAGGCGCCTAGTGCGCCTTTTTTGTTGTTCGATGGATTAACTTAGGCTAATGAGTCAGCCGTGAAATATCTGTGCTTGACTGATATAATCCGGCTTTATTTTTTGCTAAAAGAGATAAAGGTGTAAGTGGTGCAAACGCAACAAGACGAACAATCTCAGCAAGATGAACATTGGATGCAAGTCGCGATGGAGATGGCAGAAAAAGCCGAGGCCGAGGGCGAAGTGCCAGTAGGTGCGGTATTGGTCAAAGGCGGTCAGCAGATTGCGACGGGTTACAATTTATCCATTAGCCAGCACGATCCTAGCGCCCATGCGGAAATTTTATGTTTGCGGGAAGCGGGGCGTTTGGTCGAAAACTATCGTCTTTTAGATGCGACTTTATATGTCACCCTCGAGCCTTGCGCTATGTGTGCGGGCGCTATGGTGCATAGCAGAATTGCTCGTGTGGTATTTGGCGCACGCGATGAAAAAACGGGTGCAGCGGGTACTGTGGTGAATTTATTGCGACATCCGGCGTTTAATCACCAAGTTGAAGTCACATCGGGGGTGCTGGCCGATGCTTGTAGCGCGCAATTGAGTCGTTTTTTTAAACGCCGCAGGGAAGAGAAAAAAGCCCTGAAACAGGCTCAAAAGGCGCAGCAAGCTATTGGGTAAGTGACGATTAACGTGACAGGATTAATCCTGAGACTGAATAAAAGTAAAGAAGAGTTTTTGACGATTTAAAATACGGCGATGACGAATTTTTAGCAAAGTACGACGACGCGCAACGGTATTGTTGATGGTTTTTCTTCTCATATTGACCCCATTAATTGTTATTATCGATGCCCTACAGAGATTTATCTTAGGTCATAACCCAAGACAGTAGCAGTTGCACAGGAGTGCAGCAATAGCACTGGTCAGATAAGCTGAACTAAACGATGTTTTTAATCGCAAATTTGAGTTAGGTTGGCAAACCTTAATTCAGCTTGCCTGTTGCTTAGTATCTGACCTTGTTGAAGACATCTACGTACATCTTGATGTTTTTATGTTGATGTTCTAATTGCGTAAAACTCTGTACTTGATATATAAGAAGTGAGTTGTTGGATTGTCGTTTGGCCCATGCACCTGAGCGCTAACGAGTTAAGCTATTTAGGTTGATCAGGACTTAACGTTCCCGCAGGAAGTACGGGTTCTTCCGCAGTAAGATCGCTCGAGTCTTCATCGGGGTCAGGTTGTTTCGACTGATTATCCACCCAGACTAACGTGTCATAGTAGCGACGGATGCTGTCGACGTAATGAACGGCTTCACTGCCTCGGGCGTAACCATAACGTGTTTTTTGATAATATTTACGCTTTTGCAGTAGCGGTAGTACCTTTTTTAAATCTCGCCAAGCATTGGGATTTAACTCCATCGATTCCGCAAGCTTACGTGCATCTTCAATATGGGCATATCCTATGTTGTAAGAGGCCAGCGCAAACCACATGCGTTGACTCTCGGGGATCGATTCTGGCAGGCGATTGATCATATCGTTCAAATACGCCGCGCCGCCGCGAATACTTTCTTCGGCATCGAGTCGGTTGGTGATCCCAATCTCTTTGGCGGTTGGCTGAGTCAACATCATCATGCCACGCACTCCTGTGGCCGAGCGGGCATTAGGATTCCAATGTGACTCTTGATAGCTGGTTGCTGCCAGTTTACGCCAATCTAAATTGCCTGCATGGGTTTCAAATAATTGTCGATAACGCGGCAATACTGTCTCAATGGCACGGATAAATGCGCGAGTATCGATATAATCGAAGCGTTTTACATGACCAAAGTATTTCTCGTTGAGATGATCCAGCGTACCGGCAAGCTTCTCTTGGTGCCAAAAGGCCAGCAATTTACTCATAAGTTCATCACTGTGAGTGGGAGGTAATAGCCAGATCACATCGAGTTTTTCTTCTAGCACAGGGCCTGAGCGTAGGTCGGGCAGGTAGCGACGGTTGATCTGTACGCTGCTGGAGTCGGCGATAGTGTAGTCAATTTCTTTGTTGGCAATCATAGCCAACAACTCTTCACTGTCTTTGTCGGTAATTTGATCCCACACCAGCGTTGGATAATGCTTTTGCAACTGGGTCAAGGTCTCGACGAAGGAAGAGTCGGCGATAACGGTGATCTTGCCTTTTAAATCACTGATGTCTTTTGGGGTTGGCATGCCTTCGCGATACACCAACACTTGATTCACCCGGTATAGCGGTGGACCTAAGCGGAACTGTTCTCGCCTTGTGGGTGTTTCTGTCATGCCTGCAGCAATAATATCGATTTCATTCTTTTTGAGGGCTTCGTACAACTCGATACGGTTTGTGTAGGGCACCATTTTTAAGGGCACATTTAAGTATTCGGCAAACAATACCGCCATATCGTAATCGAAACCGCTATCACCTTGGCCCGAGGTCATATAAATCTGTGGGCCGTAAAGTGTACCGACTCTTAGCTCAGTTAATTTTTTTGGCACGAATTCTGTTTCGTCCACGGTCACCTGCTGACAGGCAGTCAGTAGGAAACCTAAGATAAGAGCGAACAGAAATCGAGTCATTAAATGTACTTATAGTAAATAAAATCAATATTATAGATAGCGAGTTAACAGTGGGGCATTAGTGGTGAACTGGCTGACATTGGTGGGATTATATCCGTTTGTCTGCGATTTCGAAAAAAAATCATTCTGGGGGAAAGTGCAGTCGACACAATACTGGGCTTTTTATATCACAGGAAACACTGTTTTGCGTAAGGTCGCAGGTGATTTGTGACAGACATTTCCTTATAATAGCGCCACCTCTGACCCCTGCAATAATAAATAATAAGGTGAATAGACGTGATGGAGATCATCCGCGGAGCCCCTGCACTCTCGACGTTTAGGGTGCAAAAGCTGATGGAGGCCTGCGAAAACGCGGCGCTTCCGGTACGCCAAATCTATGCTGAGTATGTCCATTTAGCGGATTTGAGCGAGTTGCTCGACACAAATGAACGCCAGCAACTTGAAAAAATTCTCACCTATGGACCTGCGATAGAAGCTCATATCCCCCAAGGTTCGCTCCTGTTTGTCACTCCTCGCCCCGGTACTATTTCTCCTTGGTCTTCAAAAGCCACTGACATCGCGCACAATTGTGGCCTTGGTAAAGTGAAGCGTTTGGAGCGAGGCGTTGCGTATTATGTCGAGTCAGATGCACTGACAGCGCCTCAGCAACAAGCTTTAAATGCGTTGCTGCACGATCGCATGGTTGAAATTATCCTCGATGATTTTACAAAAGCCGATGTGCTGTTCAAACGTACTGAGCCTGCGCCGTTTAAGAGCGTCAATATTCTTGGGGAAGGTCGCCGCGCACTTGAAGTGGCTAACACTGAATTGGGGCTTGCTTTAGCCGAAGATGAAATCGATTATTTAGTCGAGAACTTCGTCCGTTTAGGCCGTAATCCCCATGACATCGAATTGATGATGTTTGCTCAGGCGAACTCTGAGCATTGTCGTCATAAGATTTTTAATGCAGATTGGACCATTGACGGTGAAGTTCAGCCTAAGTCACTGTTCAAGATGATCAAGAACACCTTTGAAACCACGCCTGATCACGTGTTATCTGCCTACAAAGATAACGCTGCTGTGATGGAAGGTTCGGTTGCGGGTCGTTTCTTCCCCGATCCTGATGGGGTATACAACTACCATACTGAACCAATGCACATCCTGATGAAAGTGGAAACCCACAACCATCCAACCGCCATCAGCCCATATCCTGGCGCTGCAACCGGTTCTGGTGGTGAAATCCGTGATGAAGGCGCGACGGGCCGTGGTTCTAAACCTAAAGCGGGTTTAACAGGCTTTAGCGTATCCAATTTAAAAATCCCAGGTTTTGTTCAACCATGGGAAGGTAACTATGGTAAGCCAGAACGTATCGTGAGCGCGCTGGACATCATGACCGAAGGACCACTCGGCGGCGCGGCATTTAACAACGAGTTTGGTCGTCCTGCGCTGGTCGGTTATTTCCGTACCTACGAGCAGGAAGTCAGCAGCCATAACGGCGTTGAAGTCCGTGGTTACCACAAGCCCATTATGTTAGCGGGTGGTTTAGGTAACATTCGTGAAGAGCATGTACAGAAGGGCGAAATCACCGTTGGCGCTAAGCTGATTGTGCTGGGTGGCCCAGCGATGAACATTGGTCTTGGCGGCGGCGCCGCATCATCTATGGCATCGGGTCAATCGAGTGAAGATCTCGACTTTGCTTCTGTGCAACGTGAAAACCCAGAAATGGAGCGTCGTTGTCAGGAAGTGATTGACCGCTGTTGGCAGCTTGGCGATAAAAACCCTATCCAATTTATCCACGATGTGGGCGCGGGCGGTTTGTCGAACGCTTTCCCTGAACTTGTGAATGACGGCGAGCGCGGCGGTTTATTTAATCTGCGTAATGTGCCTTCAGATGAGCCAGGCATGAGCCCGCTGGAAATCTGGTGTAACGAATCACAAGAACGTTATGTGATGTCAGTTGCCCCTGAAAACCTCGCGCTATTTACTGCCATCTGTGAGCGTGAGCGCGCGCCTTTTGCGGTGGTGGGTGAAGCGACGGCGGAAAAACACCTGACGCTTAGCGACAGCCATTTCGACAATAATCCTATCGATTTACCGCTCGAAGTCTTATTAGGCAAAGCGCCTAAGATGAGCCGCGATGTGGTATCGGCCAAAGCCGTATCGCCAGCGCTCGAACAAAACAAGATTGATGTTAAAGAAGCGGTTAAACGCGTACTGAGCTTGCCTACAGTTGCGGATAAAACCTTCCTTATCACCATTGGCGACCGCACAGTTACGGGGTTAGTGAACCGTGACCAAATGGTGGGTCCATGGCAAGTGCCTGTGGCCGATTGCGCTGTGACTGCGGCAAGCTTTGATACCTACGCCGGTGAAGCTATGTCACTGGGTGAACGTGCACCGCTGGCACTGCTTGATTTTGGCGCCTCTGCCCGTATGGCTGTGGCTGAATCAATTATGAACATCGCCGGTGCCGATATTGGTTCATTTAAGCGTATTAAGCTTTCTGCCAACTGGATGTCTGCCGCGGGTCACCCTGGTGAAGATGCGGGTCTTTATGAAGCGGTGAAAGCCGTAGGTGAAGAACTGTGTCCAGAGCTGAGCTTGACCATTCCGGTCGGTAAAGACTCTATGTCGATGAAGACCGCATGGCAGCAAGATGGCGCGGATAAAACCGTGACATCGCCTATGTCATTGGTTATCACTGCCTTTGGTGTGGTGCAAGATATTCGCAATACAGTAACGCCAGAGCTGCGCACAGATAAGGGCGAAACGTCTTTACTGTTAGTGGATTTAGGTGCGGGCAAAAATCGTTTAGGCGGTTCTTGTTTAGCCCAAGTGTTTGGTGAGCTGGGTGATGTTGCGCCGGATCTTGACGATGCAGCACTGCTGCGCGGTTTCTTCGAAACCATGCAAAATCTAGTGGCTAAGAAATCGGTTATCGCTTACCACGACCGTAGCGACGGCGGTTTATTCACAACCTTAGTGGAAATGGCCTTTGCGGGTAATACAGGTTTAGACATAGATGTAGAAGACTTGCAGGGCACTGATTTAGAACGACTCTTTAATGAGGAGCTCGGCGCTGTACTGCAAGTGAGTCGTGACAATGCTGCGAAAATTGCCGCTCAGTTTGCTATCGCTGGCGTGCCTTGCCATGTGATCGGAACTCTAGCCGACGATCAACGCATCACCATTAAAGATGGCGCGCGTGAAATCTTCAGTGATACCCGTGTGGCGCTGCGTACTGTGTGGTCAGAAACCACGTATCGTATGCAAGCTCTACGTGATAACCCAGCCTGCGCGCTTGAAGAGTTCAAACTTAAGCAAGACGAAACCGATTTAGGCTTAACTGTTAACTTAAGTTTTGATCCAAGCACAGATGTTGCCGCACCTTATATCCTTAAGGGCGCTGCGCCTAAGATGGCGATTTTGCGTGAGCAGGGCGTTAACTCCCACGTGGAAATGGCTGCAGCCTTTGACCGCGCCGGATTTGAAAGCCGCGACGTACACATGTCGGATATTTTATCTGGCCGTATCAGCCTAGAGGAGTTCCAAGGCCTAGTGGCCTGTGGTGGCTTCTCCTACGGTGATGTATTAGGTGCGGGTGAAGGTTGGGCTAAGTCGATTCTGTTTAATGAGCGAGCTCGCGATGAGTTTTCTCGTTTCTTTGAACGTGACTCAAGTTTCGCCCTTGGCGTGTGTAACGGTTGTCAAATGCTGTCGAACCTGAAAGAAATTATCCCAGGCAGCGAGCATTGGCCACGTTTTGTGCGTAACCGCTCAGAGCGTTTCGAAGCGCGTTTCAGCTTAGTTGAAGTGCAACAGAGCCCGTCGTTATTCTTCCAAGGTATGGCCGGTTCACGTATGCCTATCGCCGTATCCCACGGTGAAGGTTTGGCTGAGTTTGCCAGCCCTGAAGCGTTGGCGATTGCCGAAGCGTCAGGCACGATTGCGCTGCGTTTTGTCAATGGTAAGGGGGATATCGCGACTCAGTATCCACAAAACCCGAACGGCTCGCCAAATGGCTTGACTGGGATTTGTACCACCGATGGCCGTGTAACCTTGATGATGCCGCACCCTGAACGTGTGTTCAGAACTGTGGCGAACTCTTGGCATCCAGATGCTTGGGGTGAAGATAGCCCTTGGATGCGTATGTTCCGTAATGCGCGAGTGACCTTAGGTTAAGCGTTTAAAGTCAACGGCTTTTGCCTTTGTTGAGGGACAAAAGCAGGTTAATGAAAGCGTAAAAAAGGAGCGATAATTTCGCTCCTTTTTTTATATATAAAATGCATTTTATGGAAGTGATTGTATTTCAAATTATTAACGCTTATTGCAAATAATCTAATGGACTAAAGTGGCAAAATAGCCACTTTAATCGGTAAATACCTATTAATAGGTATGTTGCGCATTTGATACGGGGCGTGGTGTTTTATGGGGTTCTGGGGTTGTAGGGGAATGCTAGGGTCTTAATATAGAAAAAGCCCCCAATCTCAGGGAGATGGGGGCCCGTTTTGCGCTAACAAAACTTCACATAAATGCAATCAATTTCACGAGTAATTCTGGGGATTATTTCAGCTCATTAGCTGTATAAAGTTCAACAAAAACACGCTTGTAGCTGTTAACCAGACGTTCAAATAATTTAGTCATATCGATATCTCCACACCAAAAGTTAGTACCTATGTGCGCGAAGTTGGTCTTGGCTGGGCTACGACACCAGTTCTACCAAATTGTCTCCTTAACACAGGACATATATTAAACAACTTAGGTTAGCTTCTCAAACGAGAAAAAATACAAATATTCATTATTAAAACTAATGCATTTTAGCCTGTTCGATTGTGATTTTTTATATTTATATGTATTTATATTTGATTTTAAAGGTTTTAAATTATGGCTCACTTAAATTTGTGACAATATTTTTTAGTTAATTTGTTGCAACATTATTTGTTTGTTGGTTTTTTGATGATTAGAGCTGATTTTTACTGCCTAGTTGGTAAAAGTATGACTTTATATTAATTAATGGCTGCTCACTACTCTTGTTTTTCTCGATTGTCAATCCTCTCTGGTGGGGAAGTGTGTGCCTCACCGCAAAACCCACCTAAACCCCTGAGTTTGATTGATTTGCATCAAAGCGAGGTGGTATAAAATAGCCACAAATGAAAATGAATAAATATCTTAACTATCTGATATTTATATCGATGAAATCATTTGATTGAGTGAGTGGTAGGGTGTCGGTCTCAGTTACTTGTGATAGTGTGACTCGCGTCTCAATATGCAACAGATATTGGTACTTTTTAGCCCTTGCTGCTTCGAACTAATGCAAAAGATTAAATTTAACGGTTTATACTGTTGTCGCAGATATAAACACAAAATGAAAACTCACTATCCTACAAAGGCACTTGCTGTGATTGACGCGGGTTTTGTCATAGCAATTGGACGCACCAAGTAAGGAGTCACCGATGATTGTTGAAGAGGTTGTTGAGCTATCGCGGTTGCAGTTTGCGCTGACAGCCATGTATCACTTCCTATTTGTTCCCTTGACTTTGGGGTTGGCATTTTTGCTGGCTATCATGGAATCACTGTATGTGATGACAGATAAACAAATTTATAAAGATATGACTAAGTTCTGGGGTAAGTTATTTGGTATTAACTTTGCCTTGGGGGTTACCACAGGTTTGGCAATGGAATTCCAGTTTGGTACTAACTGGTCTTACTATTCGCATTACGTAGGGGACATCTTTGGTGCGCCTCTGGCTATTGAAGGTTTAATGGCCTTCTTCCTTGAATCTACCTTCGTGGGTATGTTCTTCTTCGGTTGGGATCGTTTCACTAAGCGTCAGCATTTAGTCGTGACTTGGTTAGTGGCCTTTGGTTCTAACATGTCGGCATTGTGGATTTTAGTGGCAAACGGTTGGATGCAAAACCCTGTGGGTTCAGTGTTCAACTACGAAACCATGCGTATGGAAATGACCAGCTTCGCTGAGGTTGTGTTTAACCCTGTCGCGCAGGTTAAGTTTGTTCACACCGTCGCTTCGGGTTATGTGGCGGGTGCCATGTTTGTACTGGCGATCAGTGCTTATTACATCCTCAAGAAACGTGACTTACCTTTTGCCCGTCGCTCATTCGCGATTGCGGCAAGCTTTGGTATGGCGGCGATTCTGTCGGTTATCGTGTTAGGTGACGAATCTGGCTATAAAGTGGGTGAAGCACAGCGTGTTAAGTTAGCAGCGATTGAAGCAGAGTGGCATACAGAGCCTGCTCCAGCAGCCTTTACTGCTGTCGGTTTTCCGAATCAAGAAACCATGAAAACAGATTTTGCAGTCAAAATTCCTTATGCGATGGGTATAGTGGCAACACGCTCGTTGGATGAAGAAGTGACTGGTATTCATGACTTGATTGCTGAGCATGAAGTGCGTATCCGTAACGGTATGAAAGCCTATGCCATGCTAGTGAAACTGCGTGCGGGTGAAGAAACGCCTGAACTACGTGCTGCTTTTGAAGAAGCGAAAGTCGACTTAGGCTACGGTTTCTTACTGAAACGCTACACAGACAAAGTGGTCGATGCGACTGAAGAGCAAATTAAAGCAGCAGCTAAAGATTCTATCCCGAACGTAGCACCGATTTTCTGGAGCTTCCGTGTGATGGTAGGTCTAGGCTTTATCATGTTGTTCGTATTTGCTGCGGCATTCTGGCAAAGCACACGTCATCAAATCGCCGAGAAAAAATGGGTACTTAAAGCTGCACTTTATAGCTTGCCATTGCCTTGGATCGCGATTGAGTGTGGTTGGTTTGTGGCTGAGTATGGTCGTCAACCTTGGACGATTTCTGAGGTACTACCGACCTTTATGTCTGCGTCAAGCTTAACGACTGGCGACTTATGGTTCAGTATCCTTTCTATCACCTTGTTCTACACTGTACTGCTGGTGATTGAGATGTTCTTGATGTTTAAGTTTGCCCGCATTGGTCCGAGCAGTTTGAAAACTGGTCGTTATCATTTCGAGAACCTAGAAGCCTAAGCAGAGGATTTCATTATGTTTGATTATGAAATATTAAGAGTTATCTGGTGGGCTCTGATCGGCGTACTGTTCATCGGATTTGCGGTTACTGATGGTTTTGACATGGGTGTCGGTGCGTTACTGCCAATTATAGGCAAAGACGATACTGAGCGCCGTATCATGGTTAACACTATTGCTCCCCATTGGGACGGCAACCAAGTGTGGTTAATCACAGCAGGTGGTGCGTTATTTGCCGCTTGGCCTATGGTGTATGCAGTGTCTTTCTCTGGCTTCTATGTCGCCATGATGTTAGTGCTGTTTGCCCTCTACATGCGTCCAGTCGGATTCGATTATCGTTCTAAAATCGAAAATCCAAAATGGCGTAAGTCGTGGGACTGGGCTTTGTTTGCCGGTGGTTTTGTACCTCCGCTAATCATAGGCGTGGCCTTTGGTAACTTGTTGCAAGGTGTGCCTTTTGAATTCGACGAGTTCCTACGTGCGACTTATCATGGTGGTCTGTTCGGCCTGTTGAATCCTTTCGGTTTGCTGGCAGGTCTTGTGAGCGTGAGCATGTTTATGATGCAAGGCGCTTCTTGGCTACAAATGAAGACTGACAGTGAGCTGCGTGTTCGTGCTGCGAAAGCCACGCAATTCTTCGCACTGTTAGTGGCTGTGTTGTTTGCTGCTGCGGGTGTGTGGTTAGCCAATGGTATTGATGGTTATGTAGTGACTTCAGTACTGGACCATAATGCGGTTTCTAACCCAGCCATGAAAACCGTCGCAATTGAAGCGGGTGCTTGGCTTGCCAACTATGACAAATACCCCATCACTATGCTGTTCCCCATCTTAGGTGTGGCATTGCCTCTGCTAGTGATTTTGGTTAGCCGCTTTAACCGTTCAGGTTTTGCGTTCCTATTCAGCTCACTCACTGTGGCTATGGTGATTTTGACTTGCGGTGCAGCAATGTTCCCATTCGTCATGCCATCATCACTTAACCCTAACGTCAGTTTGACTATGTGGGATGCAACAGCCAGTAAAATGACCTTAGGTGTTATGACTGCTGCTGCAGCGATTTTCGTACCTATAGTGTTGAGCTACACTGTCTGGACTTACTACAAGATGTTTGGCCGTATCGGCCGTAAGCATATTGAAGATAACAAAGCCTCACTCTATTAGGCATTAAGGAGCATCTGCTATGTGGTATTTTACGTGGATATTAGGGGTTTTGTTGGCCTGTTCTTTTGGGATTATCAATGCCCTGTGGCTTGAGAATACAGAGAACATGGACAGATCGGCAGAAGATGCCGAGTAACGTCTAAACTCGATTTAAAAACCTCGCATCAGCGGGGTTTTTTATTGGGATTTTTTGATGGGCTGAGGTTATTTTAGTTTGAAGTAGAGCGGCGTTATCGTATTAGGCCAAGCAGTTAACTTCGCTGCAGAGTGGTGATGTAACTGCAGCGAATAGGCCTGATATCATCGCTTTTTGATTGTGTTCTCTGCAGATGCTTGCTCTGCATGGTTTAAGATATTTTCTCCATTACTCCTTTAACGTCAGGATCCTAAATCAAAGTCCCAAATCCCATTTCTTAAATGTGGCTCCTATCGTTTTGATGTACTGCTGTTATAAAAAATGCCGCCCAGTTAGGGCGGCATTTAACGTTTGATAAAGCACTAACTCTGTATCTAACCTGAACTCGGGATAACGAGTGTCGAAAAATCTAAATTTAACAAATAAAATCAATGGTATAAAATTATTCGTTTAAAGCGAAAAATCTATTTCCTGACTGAATGCGCAGATTTTTGCGCATATCAAGGCGCTCTGTCGTACGCCATAGCGAGCTATGGTTAGACAGAGCAACGCAGAGAGGCCCGAAAAGATGCCTATTCAGCGGCTCTGCTTATCCCGAGCTCAGGTTATCTAAGTCCGTATTTGAGTTAGGCCTTAAACTGGCTTATTTGGCGTTTTAAGGCGGCGGCTAAGGAAGACAGTTCATTGGCAGAATGCACTGTTTCAGTGGCACGGTGCTCGCCTTCGTTAGCGAGTTCGCTGATCTGATGCAAATTGTGGGTTATCTCTTGTGCAACACTGCTTTGCTGCTCAGTAGCCGAGGCAATATTGCGTGAGCTAATCGCGAGTTCGCCAATCCTACGGGTGATTTCCTTCAGTTGTTCACCCGTTGCTTTACCCTGTGCTGCAGATTCCATTCCTAATTGATGACTTTGGCTCATTTGTTCTGTGGTGCTTTTCACTTGAGTTTGCAGCTTTTCAATTGTTTGGCCAATTTCTACAATGGATGACTGGGTCCGCTGGGCGAGAGTCCTCACCTCATCGGCAACGACGGCAAAGCCTCGACCTTGATCGCCTGCGCGCGCCGCTTCAATCGCTGCATTTAATGCGAGTAAATTAGTTTGTTCGGCAATGCTGTTAATGACTTCGGTCACTTTGCTGATCGCTTCACTTTCATGGCTGACTTTTTCAACCGATTGATGACTGTTACTGAGTTGCTGACTGAGTTTGAGTAAATCCTGCACCACTTTCGTCTGTTGGTTTTGACCTTCTTTGGATGCGGCATCCACTTGCTGGCTTTGAACTGCGCCATCTTGGGCATGATTAGCCACATCACGGATCGAGGTCGACATTTCTTCGATGGCAGTTGCGATTTGATCCGTTTGTAGCATTAGAGCTTGAGCTTCTTCACCATTTTGCTTCGCGATACTTTGTGCCTTGGAGGCCTGTTGCTCTAGACTCATGACTGAATCCTGCAATGCAATAATCAATTGCCTGAGCTCTGAGGACATAGTTGATACGCTGGTTGTAATTCGATCCACTTCGTTTTGACTCTGTGGTTCTGATGGCGCTAAGTGATGGCTAAAATCGCCACTGCCTAAATTTTCCATATGCACTTGGAGGGCATGCAAAGGTTTGAGTGCGCGAATTAAGACAACTGATAATAGCGCTGTGATCAGCGCGATCCCTGTGATGGCAACGATGGCGTTGATGGTGAGCAATTGCATACTTTCTTCATTAAGCTCACTTGCCTTGACTTGACCCACTAGCACCCAATTCCAGCCCGTTACGGTTTGGCTATAAGCAAACATTGGCTCATTTTTACTATTGCTGTAATGGGATTCCGCATCATTTTGGGTGGCATACGCAACACTTAAGCCATCAAGCATACTTTCGGTGATGATGTCACCTGCATTGAACTTAGGATGGGCGACCAACACATTGTCCGCTTTGCGTACTAATAGAAAATGGCCACTTTCTTCTAAGGTGATTCTGTTAACTGCTTCTTGTAATTGTTTTAAGGAACTGGTGATGTCGAAGCCAATATATAAGATACCAATAACTTTGCCCTGCGTGTCTTTCACTGGACGATAGACTGTCATGTAGTCTTTGCCGAAAAGTTTGGCATAACCTTCGTATTCATTACCGCTGATCAGCACTTGATAGCCTGGATGTGTTTTGCCAAGGGAAGTACCTAGTGCACGGCTGCCATCGGCTTTTTTAAGCGAAGTCGAAACTCGCATAAAGTCATCGCCATCACGTACGAATACCGTAGCGGTACCGCCAGTTAGATTAGCAAAACGATCGACTTTACTTTTTGATGAGTTCACTTGTTCTTGTTCGTGCATTAGGGCTGGAGAGCCTACTCCCATCACATTGACAGTTTTATTTTGCAGACTAAATTGTCCAGGATACATTTCCTTAAAAACATCGGCGTTGCGTCTCGCAAGCTGCAGAAGACTATCGTACTGCAGCTCTAACATGTCTGAAACTGCACGCATTTCAGATTTCATGGCACTGATACCTTTATCTTCTAATACATTTGAAGCGGCTTTATAGGAGACGGTACTCAGTACGCCAAAGATGAGAAGAGTGAGAATAAACGCGAGGGCGCCAATTTGTTTTGCAATAGGCCAATTTTTATAATTCATCGTAAGATCCTATAGGTAACGGTTACATCAATGTAGCCTAAGTTTTACTCTGTAGTCTTGATGTGGGTCTAAAACTTCTGCAATTTTAAACTCATTTCGTTGATATTTTTGCAGTTTTAGACTTGGACTCATCAGCTTATTTTGCAGAAATGTTAGCAGATAACATGCCCAAGTACTGGCTGTATTCTGAAGGTATAGACTAAGCTGCTTAAGGTGAATGGAGTTCATAGTGTTAGAACCACATTATAGGAGAAGTGAATATGCTAGGTGAGAATCATGCGTTGGTTTATGAGTTTCCTGATTTTGTCGATCAAATTAAGCATTTAAAAGTCAATAATACTGCCTTTGCGACCATGGCTAGTCGTTACCATGAGCTCGATAATAAAATTAGGGCGCTGGAGTTAACAAAAGTGCCCACCGCCGATGAGCACTTTTTAGCGTTAAAATTAGAGCGATTAAACCTTAAAGATAAACTGTACCAATATCTAGTTCATGATGCGATTTGAGCTTGAATCGCGGATGGGGTTTTTGCCGTACGGGTTTTCATCAGCAGCAAATACATAGTTGGAACCCATACCAGAGAAAGTAAAGTCGTCAGCAGGGTGCCGCCCGCGATAGCAATGGCAAAGGGAGGCCAAAACCCGCCGCCAGCAATGATGAGCGGAATAAAACCGCCCACGGTGGTAATAGTCGTTGAGCTGATATGACGACCACAGCTGCTGACGGTAGAGACTATGGTTTCCATATCGCCGAGCCGAGCGCTCGGCATATCTTCTAGTTCGGCCAAGATCACAATCGCAGCGTTAATGGCAAGTCCCATTAATCCAAGCAGTCCTATGATGACAGGGAATCCAAAGGGATAACCAAATACAAACACGGCTAATAGGCCAAGTCCTGCTGATTGTATCGCGCTCAATAGAATAATCGCCGTGAGCCGAAAGGAGTTGAACGACAGCACTACAGTGGCTAATAACAAGGTGACGACCAACATCATATTGGACAGTAAATTACCGACTGCTTCGTTACGCTTAGCACTTTCACCACCGATTTCAATGCGATAACCCGATGGCAACGGTAATTGAGCCACTTTATCTTTAACATCATTAAGTACTTGAGCAGGTAATACCCCACTGACGATGTAGGCTTCTATGGTATTCACCCTTTGGCCGTTGCGCCTTGGAATGGCGCCGCGGCTCACTTGCACTTCGTTGTGGGCGAGGGCGGATAATGCAACAGACTCACCCGAAGGTGTCATTAATTGAATTTCAGAAAGGCGGCTCACCTGCTCGCGACTGTCATCAGTAAGGCGAACTCGTACGGGTAACGATTCTGTTTGCTCAAGCACGCTGCCACCGATAACGCCTGTGGTTGACATTTGGATCTGTTTGGCAATGTCCGTCAGGCTTAACCCACTCATTAGACTGGCATCTTCATTTACCTGTAGCCACAGCTTAGGTGCACCGGCACTTAAGGTTGCACGTGTGTGAAGTACGTCCGGCGTTTGCGCGAGAATATTACGAACGTCGTCGCCCAATGATCGCAAAGTATCTAGATTCGGGCCGAAGATCATTAACTCCACTGGCGCATTAAAGGGCGGGCCTTGCTCGAGTTTTCGAACTAGTACTTGCGCTTCGGGAAAAGCGCTATCAAATTGCTGTTGTAATTCGGGGATTAACTCATTGGCACGCTCAAAGTCAGTCACTTTTACCATGGCCTGTGCATAGTTAGTCGCCCCTTGTTGGCGCTGCGTCAGGTTGTAATAAAATGAGGGCGTATTACCGCCCACCACCCAATCGACTTGAGTGATCCCTGTGACTGCGTGGAGTTTTTTATCCATCAACTGCACTTGGTTCAAGGTGTTTTCTAAACTCACATGGGGCGCAAGATAAATTTCAATTTGGAACATGTCCCTGTCCGATGGCGGAAAGAATTGCTCTGTCATCTTACCCGAGGCGAAAAACCCTAATACTGGTGTAATGCCGATAAGCAGCGCGCTAACGATAGGGCGTTTAAGGGCAATTCTCAGGCTCGCTTGAAAATATTGGCTCACTAGCGGGAGGTTGATCCCGTGTTGATACCAGACATCCTGTTTACCTTCATGACTAAAACGTCCCGCGAGCCCTGCAATTAACGTATGGGAAATCACGTAAGAGCCCAGCAGCGCAAACATCACTGACATGGCAATGCCACCGACAAATTCCCCCGCAGCACCGGGCATGAGTACTATGGGCGCAAAAGCCAAAATAGTGGTGATAGTCGATCCCGCTAAGGGCAGCCAAAGGTGGTGTAAGGTTTCGCTCACTGCGGCTAAACGGCTCATTCCTTGCTGACGCCTTTGTGATATGGCATCGACAATCACTATCGCATTGTCCACCATGATCCCAAGGGCGACGACGAGTCCTGTCACCGACATTTGATGTATCGGCAGACCGATATATTTCATGCAGGCCAAGGTAAACAGCGCTGTGAGCGGCAATGAAATCGCCACTATGATGGCGTTTCTTAGGCCTAGAGTGAGGAGTAATACCAGCAAGATGATGACAAATCCTTGCAGCAGGTTAACCACTAGCCCGCCAAGTCGTTCGCTGGTGTAACTGTTTTGCTCAAATAGCCATTGGATCTGGATATTGGCGGGGACTTCGCGATTGAGTTCGTCAACGACGTTATTGACTTGTGCTTGCCAAAGATCAACACGGGTATTATCGATCATTCGCACTGCAACCATTACGCCTTGTTCACCATCGACTAACGCTATGCTATCCGCTGGGGTTTGAGCTTGGCGAGTCACAGTGGCTATGTCGCCGAGGCGAATAATTTGCCCTTGGCTATCAATTTTAAGCGGCACTTGGCGAATACGGGTTAAAGAATCAAGCTCGCCGGAGACTTCAACTAAGGCACGAAATTCACGGTTGTTGATTTCACCGGCAGCAATTTTACTATCGGCGCCACTGAGAATATGGGCGATGGACGCAGGAGATAGCTGTAACTGGCTCATCTTGTTACCATCAAGCTGCACTAGCATTTCTTCGGTCGGTGCGCCGTAAAGCTTGACAAAATCCGTGCCCGATAACAGCCTGAGCCGACTCTGTAATTCTTTTGCGTAGCGGTTTAGCATGTCGACTTGTACGGGCGTATTACTATTCCACACTAAACTTAAGATGGCGGTGTAGGCATAACCAATTTGATCATCGAGTGTGGGAGATTGTATGCCCTCAGGTAAATTAATTTTCGCATCGGCCAATAAATCCCGCGCTCGAGACCATACGGGAGCCGTTTCTTTAACTGTATCTTTCAATTCTAACTGTATAACTGAAATCCCTGGTCGAGAGGTTGACTGGATCAACTTAATTTCTTCCAAACGTCTAAGCTGGTTTTCAATGACTTCAGTCACTAAGGCTTCGACCCGCTCGGCTGAGGCGCCAGGATAAGGGGTGATCACAGAGGCGAAACGGTTAGTTATGTGGGGATCTTCAGTACGCGGTAGGCTCGATATCGCACCAAAGCCTGCGACAAGTAATAGCGCAATAACGAGGCTGACTAAGCGGCCGTTTTCAACAAAGGCTTTAATCATAATTACCTCGTGGCTGCAGCAATGGGAGATACAGTTTGGCCTACGACCAGCTTATGCAGCCCTTGGCTGACATAGATTTCATTAGGCTGAATCGCGCCTTGAATGTAGGCCATGTCTTGGGTGGTGTAGAGGATTTCCACATCGCGGCGCTCTATGATGGATTGCTGTTCATCATTTACGATGACATACAGATTCCATAATCCGCGAATACCATCCGTCAATGCGGAAATGGGTACCCAATAGCCCGGTTGCGGGATTTGCTGTTGTTGATGCAGATACGCAATTTCGCCATTGATTACATGGGCATCATTTGGCAGGCTTATTCTCAGTTGTAGGGTGCGACTGATGGGATTGACTTCAGCGCTGATACCGGCAATTTCAGAGGTAAAGGTTTGATCTTGCACGCTGACTTGCACTTGCTGTTTGGTGTGAAATTGTTCTGCTAGCGCAACAGGAACACCAATATAAGCTTCAGGATTGATGTTACCCACTAAGGTGAAGATAGGACTGCCCGCGGCAATCACTTCGCCAAGATTATGTAGCCTTTGGCTGATGGTGCCGTCAAAGGGCGCCATTAAAATGGATTTGTCGAGCTTAAGTTGGTTGGCATGCTGCGAGGCAAATAGGCGGTTTTTCGCTGCGGCTAAGCTATTTAATTGTGAGCGGTTTTCATCTAATAGCTGCTCAGAGACATAGCCCGATTTTTTCAATTCTTGATTACGTTTTAGAGTGCTGGTGGCCAGATCAACATCGGCTTGGATTTGTGCCAGACTTGCTTGGATCTCTTGACGCTCGGCTTCGAGTAGCCGGGTATCGAGAACGGCAAGTATTTGTCCTTGCTTAACTTTACTCCCAGAATCGACCTGTAAATTGTTTAACTTCCCCGCTAGTTCAAAGCCTACACCTGTGGTGTTACCAGCACGGATGGTGCCAGTGAAGGTCTGAAAGTGTTCATAACTTGGTGTCTGGATCAACGTTTGGCTTGTGACTGTGGGTAGCGTGGCTGTCGTAGCGTGTTCGGTGACTTCCTTTTGACAGGCGGATAATGTGGCTAAAGCAAACACGCAGACGCTAAGAGTGCGCCAAGAAAGTCGGGCAGTTCGATCCATTTTAAAGGCTTCCACTGTAAGTTAAACGTTAATACTATGTAACTAGACTTGCTAGTCTAGTTGTACAAAACTAGACTGTCTAGTCTATTTTGTGCTTAACTAATGCCAATTAATTATGTCTATCCATTTGAGAGTTGATATGACGCATTCCTCTGAGACGCAATTACCTTTGAGCCGTAGTGAACAAAAACGTCAGCAAGTCCTTGTGGCTGCTATTGATTTGTTTTGTCGTCAAGGTTTCCCTCATACCAGTATGGATGAGGTTGCAAAGCTTGCGGGCGTGTCGAAACAAACCGTATATTCCCATTACGGCAGCAAAGATGAATTATTTGTTGCGGCAATTGAATCTAAGTGTGTTGGCCATAATCTTAATGATGATTTGTTAAGTGATCCCACTAAACCGGAATCGGCATTAACCCAATTTGCCTTGCAATTTGGGGAGATGATTGTCAGTCCTGAAGCTATTACTGTATTCAAAGCCTGTGTGGCGCAATCCGAAAGTCATCCTGAAGTGTCGCGATTGTTCTTTGATGCAGGCCCTAAACACATAGTGGGATTATTGGCGGATTATTTAGTCGCTGTAGAGGCGTTAGGGCAATATCGATTTGGTAATGCTCACCATAGTGCAGTGCGTTTATGTTTAATGCTGTTTGGTGAGCTAAAACTTAAATTAGAATTGGGGTTAGCGGCCGATGAGCTTTTTGACGACAGGAATCATTATATATTGGGTTGTGCTGACATGTTCTTGAGGGCGCATCGGGTAGAGTAAAGGCTTGTTTGTTTCAAAGGTATTAGTTTGTATCTTCATTTTGAAAGTGTGAACCTTTTTATTCAATAGCGCGTATTATGCACAAAAATTTATCCATTATTTTAAATGCAAGGAGCTAGCGTGGCTAATCGAAAACTCGCACCATTAAGCGTAAAACAGCGGTTGCTGAAAGGCAGTTTGTTATTGTTACCGTTAATGAGCTGTGCCGCTATTGCAGCGGATAAACCTTCGCAGGAATACAAACCTTTTAGATTAAGTGTCACGCAGATCAGTACCCAAAGCGCCGAGGTGGCCAATGGCAATACTGAGCTACAAAGGGACAGCTTATTACTGAATGCTGGGATGAATGTATCGCTGGATAAGCAATGGTCGCTAGGCTTTCGTGTGGGCTATGACAGACTTGATTATGACTGGCGTAACATCACGCTTACTGGCGCAAACAATGTCGCACCGCTGTTTGGCACCGACGGACAGAATTGGGATCATATTAATCGTTACCGTGCCGGAGTGTCGTTAAATTATCGCATGGATAAACATTGGGCCTTCTTTTTAGCGCCGCAGATCCAATATGCCTACGCCGATACTGCATCGGCTAGCCAAGCTCAGAGTTACGGTATTGTGGCATCGGCCATGTATGCATTTGATTCGGGAAACATGATTGGTTTTGGCGTCGCGTATCTTAATGATATCGATGAAGTTCGCACTGTGCCTTATCTTGCCATGCGTTGGCAGATAGATGAACATTGGGCTCTGGCTAACCCATTCCAAGCCGGTTTTAGTGGTCCAGCAGGACTAGAGCTCAGTTATCAATTCAATCCTGATTGGAATATTGGTTTGGGGAGTTCACGTCGTACTGAGCGATTCCTTATTGAGGATGATGATATTGCTGTAGAAACGAACGAATGGGTGAGCTATCTGCGTGGTGGTTGGCGAGCAACGCCTGCTTTAACCGTAAATCTCTATGCTGGTTATTACTTTGATGGTGAGTTAGAAGTGACAAATCAAGCTGCGCTTGAAATGGATAACCAAGGCGCAGCGGCCTTGGATATCGAATTCAAATTCTAACGTTAATGTCAGTTATTTGCCCAGCATGGCCTCTTTGAGGCTTTTCTGGGCTGGCTTATCACCTAGCCAAATTTTTAACAGTGCTTGACGGAACATTTCACCTTCGATGGTGGCTTGTTCCTGACCATTTTTATAGGCAGTCACGCCACGGGCTTTATTGGCGACTAAGGTAAATTGGTCACCTTCTTTAATTTCTTCCTTAAACAGTGCCATAAAGGTATCTATTTGCGGTTGAATATCGGCGGTGTTTTCTGCCGTCGCTTGCTCAAAACCTTCAGTGATCGCATCGCGCATTTTTTCTGAGGTAATCATGCCAGAGGTAATGTTAAGGCGTATCGCTGCAATTGGTGCATCAATAACCGCTGCTGTGCTACTCAATGCTGCTGGCAAATACAAACTGCCTACATATAAATCCATAAAGAACTTACTGCGAACGCCCGCACCATTGAGCTGTAATGTTTGGCTATCTAATGTCACTGTCTCGGCGACTTGCACTCCTGAGACTTCTTTGGCCATTAATGTGTGGGGTAATAGCAGCGCGCTTGCTAGGGTAAGAGTGGAGAGTAACTTCATAATACACCTCATTTTTCTATTTTAATTATTGGGTTTTAAGCAGATTTTTATGAGTATTTACAGCAAAAAGTTGACCCCAACTTCTCAAATACTCGGCACCGAAAACGGATGTTAATCTAAAGAAGAGGGGAGTGATAGGCTAATTGTGCTTACGCATCATTCAAACATGGTTAAATATGGCATACTCATCATTAAATATGAGCATGCCAACAAGATGACTCATCCCGCTAAATTATCGGCGTAAAAATGTTGGTGTAAAGCTATCGATGGGAAATCATCAGCGTTAAGCAACCTGTATAAATTATCCGCGAGTGCCTAGCTTGTACTGACCACTCTGTTCGAACATCACCGCTTGTTTCTGTTTTGGCGAGATCAAAATGGGACCGTCGTCAAAGAAAAGAAAACACTTCCAATTGCGGACGAACACATCCCAACGAGTTTCAATAATCTGATATTTTTCATAGCAAAAATACACTGGCGTCTCATCGGGCCATTGTATAAACTCAGCTAACATGGTGGGTAAACTGCTATCTTCACTATCCCAAGCGCTCTGCCAATGATCTGTTTCCACCCAAGCATCAGCCTTCGTCGCCCAGTCTCCCTTAGTAAATTGCTCCGCACGACTACTCTTGTTGCTGATCCATTGGTTCCAGATTTCCATCGCACTTTTATCTGTTAACGGCAGGATGTGCGCCTTGTCCTCGTCGGTGACAGGCAAGTCTTTGTGGTTGAAAATCCACTTACGGCGGTAAGTTTCTAAAGGTATATAGGTATGAGCCAAACAAAATCTCCTAGGATATGCAGATGAGCAATGCTGAAACGAGGCTAATTATACGGTCTAGCGAGGTAATAGTGAAATCACCGAACACGAATATGCGAGTTCGGTGATCTTGAGCCTGTTATTGTGAGACGTTCATTAGTCTTGTGAGTTCAGATAAGTAATCACGTGCCACTTGATTATCGGGATCGGCATTAATTGCATTAGAAAATGCAGTATGTGAAGCTTCTATTTGATTGATTTCAAACATGAATAATCCAAGTTTTATCCATGTTTGTGTATCCGATGGATACTTCTCTAGGTAATCTAGGTAGACATTAACTGAGTCTTGAATCTTGCCCTGGAGTTTTAAAATATGCGCATACTGAGGCATGTACTCATCACTATAAGCCAAAATTTTGACTAGAGTTGCTGTTGCAAGCTCAAGGTTACTTAGTTTGAGCGCCAGTAAAATAATATGCTTTAACTCCATCTCAGTACAAAGTTCTTCAGGCAGAGCAAGTAAAGCATCTAATGCCTGCTGCGGCTGCTGTTCAAGGCTGAGTTGGAATGATAAGGCGAGGTGATATAATCTTTTTGTTTCGTTATCTTTTTCAATGAATGGAAGCAAGTTACTCACAGTTATGGCTAAACCATAACTGTTTTTGGACTGATTTAGTCGTATTATTTTTGTGTAAACATGCTCTAGAGCGTCACCTGAGTTCAATTTATCGACGTAGGCTTGTCTGACTTGGGTAAGATTATTGCTATATAACAGATTAAGTTTTGATAATATATTTTCTTCATCAGCATTAAAAATATGAGACTCGTGCATTTTTTTCCATATAAAAGCTCTACCCGGTTGATTCTCCTCTTCCCATTTTATAGCTAATTCTATCAGAGGGGTATTACTGATCTCGTTTAATCTAAATTGGAGTTTTTGACATGCATTTTCAACCAATCTTAGAATAATCGAGCAAATTGATGAGAAAGCATTATAGTATCTAATTGACATAGTGTTTATATGATGCTGAGTCCAGCTTTCAGTATCTCTAGTTGTCAAGAACTTTGAAAACTCAAAATAGCCGTATACTTTTATTATTTTTGATAAGTCACCGTATTTATTATTTAGTTCCTCTTCTATCATGTTTATTTTATTAAGAGTCAATGCGGAAGATTTAGAGTTTAAATTTAAGGTTTGAGAAAGTCTTTGTGCTTTTTTAATTATTTCCAATGCTTTTGATAGTTCAGTTTTTTTTGTTAAACAATCGGCTAGTACATTAAGTAAATCATTTTTTTTATTTTCAATAAATATGTCTGTACAGTTTGTTTTTTTAGATTCATATTTATTAAGGTTAATTTCATTTTTATTTTTGTAAGATATGCCTTGTATTTTTGCCGCACTGTTGGATAAATTAATTATTTCAACATCAAGATAGACTCTTGCTTCATGTTCAAGAGACTCCATGGCATGTTTGAGTTGTAATAATGTTTCCGCTTGATAGCCATCATAGGTTTCTACCCATATTGTATTATGTCCTAAACTAGGGCCAAGACTCGCCTCTATTGTACCATTTGCATGACTGTAACCAGATTTTGAGTAACAAAAATCAACACCACTTAGTAATATTCTAGAAAATCCCATTTCAATGGCTAAACGCACAGAACTATTCGTTACTGTTGGTCCAACTGTAGGAATATTATCATTATCAATTTTATTGCTCCAAGGGAGCCTTTGGCCCATGTAAAGAGACTTTCCTTGCCATTGAGATAAAATTTTTGGACTAATATGATACGAGTTAACAAGAAGTGTTTTATCATGTAAATCAAACATACCACGACTTACATCAAAGCTTACTTCTTGTGGGTCTACGCTTACGATAATGTCTGGAACTATCCCTGAATTAACTAGTTTTCCTGCAATACGTGAAACTGAAATTATGTATAATTTATTTTGGTTATCTTTAATCCAGTCAATGTTTTCATCTAATGAAGGCCCACCTGCAATAATTATGCAGGTTTGTTCTTTAAATGTATTTCGCAGCAACTTAGATTGAGTGTGATTGTCTGCAATATTATCTAGTTGTGCATGGAAAAATATTTTTTGAGTAAAGTTCACTCGGTTATCAAAGTACTCACTTTGTAATCTTAACTCTAAAATGTTAAATAGAACATTGTAATCTTCGATGTGCCGAGCGGCAACGGCAAGAGAGGCATAAAGATAACATTCATCTTTAGCTATGAATAGCTTAATATCATCTTTGCTAAATAGCTCATCTAAGCCAGATTCATCGATAATAATTATTTTATTCTTAAGTTCTGTAGGAATGTCAATAACCAAAAGTGGAGTGATTGATGAGAGTTCTATAAAGACAAATTTACTACCGTCAGGGATGTTATTTTCAAGTATGAAATTTGTTAATAACCCAGAGTCCATACCAATGATAATGTTCAGTCTATCTTTCTTACTGAATGAATTTTTAAATTTTTTACTATAGATTGTTTTTGAGTCAGCTTTCTCAAAAGTATGGCGATTTACACTGGGCAAGTAGTACTCGTTGAAGCGACTTATTGCAAAGTTATTCAATATGTAGGTATGTAGTTGCATGTTTTCCTCTTTCTTACGAACAACTTAAAAGTGTGCTTTCAGAGTAATAACTATAGTGTCACTTCCCTGAGGTTCATTGCAAGAACGACACAGCGGTGCAAATTTCGCTCCAACAATATTTTGACACAATGAAGCTGGCTTTTTTTGTTGCATAAATGTAATATTTAAAGTCGTCTACAGTAATGGATAGATAAAATCTTCATATTTTATCTATACTTGTCTATAATCACATATCTTAAGTCGTATGATGTTCTTGTGTCATCACCATAAGTTTTTTTTGGCGCAAATTATGCTTAGAGATGCAGTATTGACAAATTTACTTATTGTTGTCTCATGTTGCTAATCGAAAATTTGGATAGTTTAGTGGGGAAAGTCTATGTTTGATGACAAAACGATTTTGATTACTGGTGGCACAGGGTCATTTGGGCAAAAATATACCAAAGCAATTCTTGAAAGATACAGGCCTAAACGACTTATTATTTTCTCCCGCGATGAGCTTAAGCAATACGAGATGCAACAGATATATAATGCGCCATGCATGCGATATTTTATAGGTGATGTGCGCGATAGTGACAGATTAAAACAAGCATTTAAAGATGTTGATTATATTATTCATGCTGCTGCGTTAAAGCAAGTTCCTGCTGCTGAATACAATCCAATGGAATGTATTAAGACAAATATCCATGGCGCTGAAAATGTCATTCGAGCCGCTATCAGTAACAATGTAAAGAAAGTGATTGCTTTGTCGACGGATAAAGCGGCAAGCCCAATTAATCTCTATGGTGCGACTAAACTAGTTTCTGACAAATTATTTGTAGCGGCAAACAATGTTGTTGGTGACGGTCAAACGCGATTTTCAGCGGTTCGCTATGGTAATGTTGTCGGATCGCGTGGATCTGTCGTTCCTTACTTTAAACAGTTAATTGCCAATGGTGCTACATCTTTGCCTATTACCCACCCTGAGATGACCCGCTTTTGGATTACGTTGCAAGATGGAGTGGATTTTGTGCTTAAAAATTTTTCTCGTATGCAAGGTGGCGAAATTTTTGTGCCAAAAATCCCATCCATACGATTAATCGACCTTGCAACGGCCTATGGCGCTGAACTTAAACAGGAAATTGTGGGTATACGACCTGGTGAAAAAATGCATGAAGTGATGTGTCCTGGCGATGATTCACATCATACTATTGAGTTTGAGGATCATTTTGTCATAACCCCTAGTATTAAATTCTTCAATCGTGAAAATGATTACACATCTAATTTGCTGGGTGAAAAGGGTAGATTAGTCGAACAAGGTTTTGAATATCATTCAGGTAATAATCCACACTTTTTAACTGTTGATGAAATCCTTGCTATGGATGCGACTGTATGATCCCTTATGGTAAACAAGATATTAATCAAGATGATATCGATGCCGTTGTTGCAGTGCTTAACTCCGACTATTTAACACAGGGGCCAAATGTGCCTGAGTTTGAACAAGCTATCTGTAACTATGTCGCTGCAAATTATGCAGTTGCAGTTAATAGTGCGACATCTGCTTTACATATTGCATGTCTTGCACTTAATGTTGGTATCGGTGATATTGTTTGGACATCCCCCATCACTTTTGTTGCTTCGGCAAACTGTGCGCTTTATTGCGGTGCCAAGATCGATTTTGTTGATGTTAACTCTTCAACTGGCAATATGTGTGCTCAAGCATTAGAAGCCAAACTTATCGTAGCCAAATCAGCTAACAAACTCCCGAAGGTTATTATACCTGTGCACATGGCTGGTCATAGCTGTGATATGCAAGCGATAGGACAACTTGCTAAACGATATGGTGTAAAGATAATTGAAGATGCATCCCATGGTATTGGTGGCTCATATCAATCGCAGAAAATAGGTTCATGTCAGTATAGTGATATCACTGTGTTTAGTTTCCATCCAGTTAAAATTATTACCACTGCAGAAGGCGGCGTCGCTACGACTAATGATACACAATTAGCTCAAGCAATGCAGAGTTATAGGAGTCATGGGATTACTAAATCTGCAGGAGTATTGGTACGACCCGACGAAGGGGATTGGTACTATGAACAACATCATTTAGGTTTTAATTATCGCATGACTGAGCTCCAGGCGGCATTAGGTAATAGCCAAATTAAGCGACTGGATGAGTTTGTAGAAAAAAGAAATAAGCTCGCTAAACATTACGAGTCGGTACTTACTCATTTAAATATTGAATTTATCCAGCCTCTTACTGATAGTCTGAGTGCTTATCATCTTTTTATTATACAGTTACCAACGTATATTGATCGTAAGTTAACATTTAACCTAATGCGTTTGGCTGGCATTTGTGTTCATGTGCATTATTTTCCTGTGTATCTTCAACCATATTATATGAAGATGGGCTTTGTAGAAGGGTATTGTCCAGGGGCTGAAGCCTACTATGCTAACTGTCTTACCTTGCCACTGTTTCCAGAGTTGAATGAAATTGAACAAGATTTTATCATTGATGAGCTTGTAAAAATTATAAATAAATAATAAATATTTCTTTCATTTTATTTTTCAAAGATATCTATGACATTACTGCCCCATTTTTGAGATATTTCTTTCATTCTACCGCGTGTTGGGGCATAAGTAGGGATTATATAGATTGGAATGTTGCTATTAGCAAGTTCTATACTTGATGAAATGTTTTTTCCTTTATAAGTATGACCAGATAGTTCGTAATCATAAAGTAAAATTAAATCTGATTTTATTGCATCAATCAATTCTGGATAAAATTCAGTTAATAGATAAAAATCGCCGCCGATCCCCCAAAAAACTATTTTTTCTTTATTATCAATTTTATGCTTTATAGCATCGAACAATTCTTTCTGGTATTGTCTATATTGAAAAAATCTAAGCTGAATAGCTTCACTTGCAGATTCTTCAAAAATTATTTTTCTCCATAATAACTCTGATGTAGATGGTTTTTTAATATCATTTTTGGTCAGTAGCACAAGAAGTCGTGGAACTTCATCTGTAGTACGTTGTTCTATATTTAAAACTTTAAGTCCTGATTTTTCTGCAAAAATACCGATTGAACTTCTACTAAAATAATGAATATGTTGCCCATGGACTAAATTTGTCAATGCCAATTTATCTAAACTGGCATTATTACTACAGTCAGGGACTTCAATGAAAATCACACCATTTTTATTAAGTAATTTTCCTATGTTTTTTAAGAACTTAATAGGGTCAATGATATGCTCAAGTACATGTGTGCTGATAGCTATATCAATAGCATCGTGCTCGAATAAGTGTGTGATTTTTTCGAGTTGATTTAAATCTGCATGAATATGCTCTATAGCGGGACTGTTAATATGATTATGAAAATCAACGCTTTTTAGATTTACACTATATTTGCTATTAATAATAATCTGCTTTAGGGTATTTCCTGCTCCAGCACCAAAGTCAACAATAGTCGCATTTTCAGTCAAATAGCTTTTGAAAAAGTCGTACATTTCTTCATAAGGAGATACCACTCCTGATTTTTGAGGTCGCCACATATCTGGTTCTGCTGTGTTTGAAAAATATAATGTATTAAAGATCTCATTTGTATATGGAGTGATTATCTGTATGTGATGGCAGTTTTGGCATTGAGATATAGTGAACGATAATTCTTTTCTAACTATTTCAGTATGATTTTTTTCCCATACTCCCGACACTAAGGTGTCGATATCTTTCCAATTTTTTTCATTACAAAGATTACATTCACTATATTTATTGTGAATTATGTTATTCATATTATTCCCTTAGATAGAAAGTACTATGTTAACTTCAGATCACTAAATAATCTGCATTGGGATCGTAGATTGTTAATTATATTAAATACTAGTTTGTTATTCCACCATCAATAGTGAACGTTTGTCCAGTAATAAATGCTGCGCCATCAGATAAAAGGAAGCTGATGGCTGGAGTGATGTCATCCACAGTACCTAGCCTATGCATTGGGGTTCTGCGGATGATTTGGTCTCGCTTTTTGTCTGTCAGGGTCGATGACATTTCAGTGTCTAAATAGCCTGGAGCTATGGAGTTTACGGTAATATTTCTGCGGCCATTCTCTCTGGCGAGAGCCCGTGTTAATCCATCAAGACCAGCTTTAGATGCTGAGTATGCGGCAAGACCTGTATAGCCACGGTTGCCGATAATTGAACTGATGTTGATAATTCTTCCTGCACTGTTTTGCCGTAAGAAAACCCGTAATGCTTCACGAGCTAAGTAGAGTGCACCATGTAGATTGACTTGCAGAAGAGTATCGGATTCAATATTTGGAAACGTCGCTAAAATTCCCTCTTTAGCAATGCCAGCATTGTTAATTATGCCCCACAGAGGAGTATCTTGGGCCCAATCACAAGCTTGTTTTACAAAGTGCGAAGTCTGTTCCGCATTACCTATCTCAGCATAAAACCATTGAAAAAATGGATATTGTGCTATGAGTTGATCAACTTCAGCTGTTTTTGTTCGGCTGCAAGTTGACACCTTATAGCCTTCTTCTAACAGAGTTTTGACTATTGCAAGCCCAAGTCCTCTGCTTCCTCCGCTGACAATGACATGTTTCATTTAATCGTTCTCTGTTTTTTCCCTGCATCAGTTAATGTTATCTGTTCAGAGAATATAATAATTCTAGGTTTGGCAGCCGGTTCTAGCTGATAACTAAAAGTATCTAGTTCAGCTCTAGCCAATTGTGGATCTTTCGCGCAGAGCTCAACACAGACTAATGCACCAGTAATGGGATTCGCTTTAGCAAATACTCGAGCATCAATAATATGTTCTAGTGCTATTATCTTTTGCTCTAAGATTTCAAGGTTAACTTTAACTCCACCAACATTAATTAGATTATCCAGACGCCCATTAAATAAGATTCGATCCCCCCTCTCTATAATACTGTCACCAGTATCTAGCTGCAGACCTTCTTTATTCAATATAAGTGTGTGTGTTGCTTTTAATTGCCAACCATTAAGGTACTGATTTAGCCAGGATTTAGGGAAACCTGCTAAACCATCTTTTACTGTAAAGACAACGCCAGCTTCAGTTGTTGCATAAATATGCCTCAGTGCTACTTTAGGGAAAAATTTTTTAATGTCATCTAAAATAGACTGTGTGGCTATTTCACCTCCCAGACTAATCAGTTTAAAATTGGGGAGGGAATCTCCCCAAGCAAGTAGCATTGCACGGAACATTGATGGTGTTGCACTTATGGCATTGATCATATAGTCGGAGGCCAATTTTGCTTTTTGCTTTATATTTGCATCGACGTTGGATACTAAAGTATCACCAGACACTACTGTTTGTAATATAACTTGTAAACCGGCAAAACTCATCGGGTGATAACATAAAAGCCAACGAGTCTGTTCTGAATGAGATTTACTATTTTTGGGGAGTAGACTACCAATGGAGTGAAATATAAGCTTCGGAGCTCCTGTTGTTCCCGAAGTGAATAAACCGACTTCAAATTTTTTTGGCAAATTATCACTGTCAAAAACTTGAGCATTTCGGTTAAATATAACGGGAATATCCCGTTGTTGACCTATCACTAGGGCTTTAAGCATTCTAGATACTAATGGGCCATTATTTTCGGGTTTACTACTTACTTCAATATAATCAAGTTGTTCATCAAATATCATTGAGTCAAGGTTTGCTATTGTATAGCAAACTTTATGTTCAATTAGTCTGAATTCCCTACTTAACTCAAACATTAGGTTAACATACCTTCATAAAGATTAATCAGTTCTCCAACTGTATGAAAAGTTTTAAATCCTTCTCTGAATGGATCAATCCCCGTTGACATCTCTAAGCTAACTATTAAAGTTGCAAGGTCCAAGGAGTCCATCGGCAAATCATTTAAAAAATGATTATTGAGTGAGATATTAGGACAGATTTCACCTTTAGCCTCAATAATTCGACGTGTTTCATCAATGATGGTTGTATTTAGGTTTTTCATACGAAGTTCCAATCGTTAAATGCGGCTGAAATTTTTTCTAGACTATAATGCTGTTTCTGACTAAGCCAATCCTCCTTGAGTTGTTCAAAAATATAAACATCTAAAAACTGGCCATTTTTAAATATATGCTGCTTTAAAAAACCCACTAATCTTGTTTTATGCAAAGTTTGTAGTTTAACGACTTTCTCATTTGCATTGAGCACATGATTAACAATTTTATTCATTTTTAATTGATAGAAGACATAATTACATATATAAGTATGCATTGTTACACCATACTTCAATCTTGCAGCTCTTTCATAAATATATGAGCCAGTACTGCAGCGTTGGTGTACGTAGTCGATATCGCTGAAACAGAGAAAACCTATAGACATTCCATCGTCTTGAATCATATAGCCTCTATAGTCTTTACGGTCTTGTAAAGATTCAATCCAAGCTTGCTGCTTCTTAAGTGATGGTTCTTTAAGGTCAGTAAACATATGTTGGGTAATTTCTGGTGATGTACGCCATTTCAATAGCTGTTCAGCATCATTTATATCAATGCGCTTAAAATTGAGTGCCATGTTTTACTTCTTAATTGGCGAGATAACCGCCTTCAACGGGTAAGGTTACCGCATTAATCCATTTCGCTGCATCACTTAATAAAAAAGCGACGGCATTTGCGACGTCTTCTGGTTGACCAATACCCATGGGATGTTGGTCTAGCATGTGCTGAAATTGAGCTTCCGTCATGCTGTTTTTTGTCCGCTGCGCCATTTCGGTGGCAACTAACGCAGGCGCCACACAATTAACCCGAATATTATCTCTTAGTAGCTCCATTGATAACCCTCTGGTTAATGACATTAATCCTGCTTTACTTGCACCATATAGAGTATTCCCAGTCTGGCCTATTAGACCAGCGATAGAGGAAACAAATACTATAGCGCCTTGCTTATTTCTATCTCGCTTGAGACGAAATCCCTTAGTAATAGCCATTGCACTAGCAAGGTTGACATGCATGGTTTCATCGAAAAACTCTTGGTCAAACAAGCGTATCGGTTTGGTTACTTGCATACCTGCACAGTGCACAAATCCGTCAAAATAACCCTCTGTTTTGCTCAGAGACTTAAACCATTCACAGAGCTCGTCAGTTTTGGCCATGTCAAATATAGCAATGCCATGTCCATCCCCTGACATTAGGTTTAATGTTTCTTGTAAGCTTTCAAGTTGGCGTCCATTGATAATGACTTTCGCACCAAGTTGTGAAAGCAAAATGGCACACGCTCTACCAATACCAGCAGAAGCACCAGTAATCAGTACACGTTTACCACTAAATTCCATTGGGTTATTTAATACCATTCTGACTACAATCCTAGGCTGTGAGATGTTCTTGTACTAATGCAACAAGATCATTAACAGTCTTTATTTGTTCTAACTTATCGCCTTGGATCACAATATCAAAATGTTCATCTGCCATGGCTATAACGCTTAGAAAGGCTAAAGAGTCCCATTGTTCAATATCAATCAGTACTTCATCACCTTGTAAAGTGTTGTTATCAAGCTCTAGGATATCTTCAAGTTGATTTAAAAATTCTTGTTTATTCATTTTATTTACCTCTGAGTATGGTTTTTTATCGTTTCTAATTTGTTATCGGCTTAACAGCTGATTGCATTAGGTCAGTGTGGCGCGCGTTGTATGATCTTGGCATTAATCTGAGCTATTTCAGGATGTTGTTGTAATAGTTGACATATTTTTCGGGGGGAAGCATTGAGCCAATTTTCCCCTAATAGTCCTATCAATGCTGTCGCTAATTGTAAGTCTTCACTTTCATCAACGCACAGTCGGAATTCATGCCAATCTAATTGGCCTGTTTCAACAGGCACGATAATGCAGTCAGGCTGAGTATAAAGGTAAAGCGTCACATGTTCGCGCTCTGCTGCTTTAGTCGCATTTTGATAAGCTTTGGTTAGGCTTGCCATGCTAAAAACTTCAACATCGAAGCCTCTAGGAAAGTAATTCAAACTAATATGTGTGTATTGTGAATTATCCCCTTGCCGATGCTTTGTAATTGCTTCATCAATCAAGGTAGCTGAAATTAATGGACAGTCGCCCGTAAGTCTAACGATTATATCGTCAGGTGTTGCTTTTGTTTGCAGAGCAGCGTGATAAAAGCGTGAAAGAACGTCTGACTCACTTCCACAAAAGAATGGCTGCTTCTTTAGCTGGCAAAATTTAACTATAGGTTTATCAATCTCTGTATCACTTGTAGCTAAGATATGTGAATTGACTAATTTAGCTTGGTGAACTCGTGCGAGATGATATTCAAGCATAGGCTTACCTTGTATTGGAGCCAATACTTTACCCGGTAACCTGCTCGAACCCATTCGAGCTTGTGTAATGCAGATCACTCTTTGCATTTTGAATTCTGCTTTTTCAAAGGTATTGAAAGATGTAGCTCAGATAAGGGGGTACCAAATGCAATGTCAACAATTGCTCGCTGATCTAATATTTGCGGTAAATAGCGAGTGTGCAGTCCCTTTGCTGGACGAACTGAACGAATGTTTTCCTCTGTAAAAGGTTCACCTTTTTTTATTGTTTTACTCACGTATAAAGAACGGCGAAAATCTCTGCCTCCAGCCTCACTTGGTTTTACATCATAACCTGCAATACCTAAGGCTTTGAAAACTTTAATTGTTTCTTGCTTTAACACTGCAAATTCATTCGGTTCAAGTGAGAATGCAGAATCGACAGAGCCATCAGTTTTATCAAGAGTAAAATGTTTTTCTAGCACTGATGCACCAAGGGCTACTGCAGTAATCGCTGCAGTGTTATCAATAGTGTGATCACTCAAGCCTATTGGAAAGTCAAATCTACGGCATAGATCGGAAATAGTACGTAAATTACAATCTTCAATTGGTGTTGGGTAGCCGCTTATACAGTGCAATAGCGCGAGTTGTGTTCCACCTGCATTGGCAATAGTGCTGACTGCTTCGTTGATTTCATCAAGTGTTGCGAGTCCCGTGGACATTATTATAGGTTTGCCAGTTTTTGCTATGGCTGTTATTAGCCCAATGTCATTAATTTCAAAGGAAGCAATTTTATACGCAGGACAATTAAGTGACTCGAGTAACTCGATAGCAGTTTTATCGAATGGTGAAGAAAATAAGGTAATATTGTTCTTTTGGGCTCGTTCAAAAAGTGCCTGATGCCATGACCAAGGAGTATGCGCCTCTTGATATAAATCATACAGAGTCCGACCTGCCCATAATCCACCTTCGAGCCTAAATTCTGGGCCATCATGGTTTAGTGTAATAGTATCTGCGCTATAGGTTTGAATTTTTATTGCATCCACTCCAGTTGCCGCAGCTGCATCTATCATTGCTAATGCCTGTGACAAATCACCCTTGTGGTTGCCTGATAATTCAGCAATGACATAAGGGGGATGTAATGGTCCAATTTTACGGTCATTGATCGAAATTGTAGCATCAAACATTGCTTTGCCCCTCTAATAGCTCATCTAGCTCAAGACGCCACTCATTATGAAAGTGACGGATCCTATCTTCACATTTACCGAGTAAGCCTGGGGTATTACTGCGGGCCATATTTTCTTGACAAGATTCGGCAACTACACGATCTTCTTCTAAGATCGTATGATTAAATTGTGTAAAGTTAATGTTGACGGCCATTTTGACGGCTTCACTTGTTGCTTTGCCGTTTGATCGCTTTATCATTCTTAATTGATAATTTAATTTTGTGTGTGTTGGGTCTATAGGATCATAGGTTTGCAGTGACATTAAAGAGCCATTAGTTAGACCAATTGCAAGATTTGGGTAAATGAAGAAATGATTATAATCTTTATAATCAGGATGTTGTTCAAGTTTCAAATGTTTTCTTGCACCAGCCCACCATTTGTGGGTGGCATCTTGTAATGGGGTGTTTCCTGTAGTGTGACCATTGAAATACTCTATTTCACATTCTGCTTTAGCAAAGTTTGCGAAGGTTTCTGGGTGAGTACCTGCGACGTGATAGACTTCAAGGACTGTTTCACATGCAATTTTCCAATTAGTATTCCAAAGGTAGCTACCTTCTTGGACACGATCTGTAAAATCTGTAGATATTCGCTGTAATATATTGAAATAGGGTCCTAAAAACTCAGTTAGAGAAGTTCCTGTATCAGTAACTCGTACGAAAATGAGTTCGCCACACATATCTAGTGCAAATTGCTTTAGAGCTAAGTGTTTTTTTTCTGTTTCATCTAGGCCAAAATCAGTCCTATTTTGAGGTACACCACTTAGTACACCATCGCTTTTATAGCTCCAGCAGTGATAGGGGCATCTCAGTGGGCGATTACCTCGAACATCTTGTTGAAGAGTCGCTTTTCTATGGCTACAAATATTTAACAGTGCACTTAGTTGGCCATTAAAGTTTTGCACGACCACAGGAGTATTGCCTATAGTGATTGTTATAAAGTCATTATTTTTTGAGAGATCATCTTTAAAGCCGACAAAAATCCAATTTTGTTCAAATACACGACTAAGTTCTTGTTTGAACGTTTGTAAATGATAGTAATGCTTTGGATGTATGGATAGTGACGAAATCATTGCTGTTCCATTTTATTCTTTAGGCCAATAATCAACTGTTCGATGATCCGCTGACAACCTTTAGTGTCAACCAATTGGCGAGCCTGTTCACTCATGTGAACCCTTTTGCAGGTATCATGCCAAAGAATAAGTACCTGTTCTTTGATTTGGTTCAATATGTCTTGATTCTGTGATGTGTCACTATCTTCATTCTCGAAGTTTCTAAGATCTATAGCATAATACCAAGTATTATTTAGTGGCGAGGTTAAAGCTGGTAACTGGTTATCTACAGTGATCAATGCTAAGGTCGGTACGCCCATTGATGCAAGTTCGCCAAGTGTTCCCCCTGCAGATGAGATAGCTAAACCTGAAAGTGACATTATTTCTGCAACTGATTTAGGATTATAGATTAAGTGAAAATTAGCATGTTCCTTTTGCAATTCTTCAAGTAACAACTGATGTTGGTGAACTGTGCCTAGTAATAGCTGGATTTCTATTTCTGGGAAGCTATCAAGTAACAGTTTGGATATGGGGAGTGCTAAAGATTTACTGTCTGTTCCACCTAAGGTTATGAGTAAATTTTTTCGCTTAGCTAAGGGGATGAAGCCACATAATGTAAATTCTTGGCGTAAATAGGTGTATTTTGTTCCTAAACAAAGGGTAGCTGTTGGTGCAAATTGTTTGTATCTATCTACAGGAGCATTAGGTGCTGGATTGATGATAAGATCTGCAGTAAAGGTATTATTATCTAGCGCATCATCTAACTTAATAAGATAGATATCTAAATTTTCTAGTATGCGCCATTCTGAAGTGGTTAAATAATAGTCATCAACAATCAGTGCCGTTGGTTTCAGATCCATTAATTCACGTCTATTTAATGGGCTATTTATTGCATGAGTTGAAAAACCTTGTAGGTGCAGTTTCTGTAATAGCAGATCTGAGCATGTCTTATAGATAAATACTATTTCAAATTGAGTTTGTGCCGCTTGCGCTAATGCTAACAACCTCATAATGTGGCCAGCGCCAATTTGCTGACTACTATTACCATATAAAACGATACGTGCTTTATCCTGCAAGAAAGCCCCCATCTACAATTAATGTAGTGCCAGTTATTTTTATACTCAAATCACTTACCAAAAAATATACACTATTAGCAACATCTTCTGGAGAGCAGAGCCCTAAAGGGTGGGCAGCGATCAGTGCTTGGGATTGTTGGTCACCTATGGTTTGAAATTGTTTATCTGCTTTTGTCCCGCTAACTACTGCAGGTGCAACACAGTTTACTCTTATGGACTTAATAGCAAGTTCTAGTGCTGCAGATTGAACCATTGAAGAGAGTGCAGCCTTTGATGCTGCATATAAAGTTCGAGCTTTCAATCCACGCTGTCCTGCGACAGAACCTATATATATAAAGCTAGCATTATGGGAATAAAATTTCGTTTTTGAAAACGCTGCGGTTAACATTACGGCTGCAGAAAAATTAACATCAAAATAGTTGCTAATTTGCTTTGCTGAAATGCTACGCAAGGGACTGTAACCTTGGAAGCTTGCGCTATGAACTAATCCATCAATAGGTCCATATTTCTCGTTTATAGTTTTTGCCCAAGACTGAATATCGTCGAGTTGGCTTAAATTATAAGGAACAACATGGTGAATACCAATCAACTGTGATTTTGTTGCTTCGAGAGCATCTTTTCGCCGGCCTATCAATATAAGCTTTGCACCGTGGGCATCTAATTTTTTACAAATGGCAAGACCGATATCAGAATCGAATGAAGCCCCTGTAACGATATATAGTTTATTTTTTAAATCCATCATAATTACTGCTGAATTAGTGATAGGGGCTCGAAATCATCTTTAATCTCGATAATCTCTGGCGCAATAATTGGTCCAATTTCTGTGATAATGGCCCCCCAAGACCAACCCACTCCAAAGCCGCCGAGCATAACTTTTCTAATTTTCTCAGAAAAAAAATCGCTTAATTGATGACAGATCGCTAAAGGCACCGAAGCACTAGATGTATTACCAAAATCTTTCATATCAATTAAGTATTTATCAATCGATATTTTTGCTTTTTTACGTAAGTGTTCCAAAATGAAATGGTTGGCTTGATGCATTACAACCATATCTAGATCATCTACTTCAAGTTGTGCAAGTGCGAGAGCATCTTTTACCAATTTAGGTACCACTTTTAAAGTGAAAGAAAATACTGCGGCACCATTTAAATACAGCCGTGACTCTTTGTAGAGCCTATCTTCCTCGTCGCTAGTGCGGGGCGATAACTCTGGCATTGTCGGATTTCGCCGACCTCCAGCTTTTACTGCAATGTGCTGCCCACCAGTACCATCTGTTCCAAAAACAGCATAAGAATCTGGCCAGCTTTCATCATACTCGAGTGCTGTTGCGACTCCTGCATCACCAAATAAAGGAAGTGTTCCACGATCATCTGGTAGTAAATGACGGCTGGATGTATCACCGCATAACACCAAAGCACGCTTGCCATTTGAACTATTAAGTAACTGACTTGCTATCCATGTACCATAGACAAAACCAGAGCACCCTAAGCTAACATCTAAGCAAGCAGCTGATTGAGGTAATCCAAGCCGATGCTGCATGAGACATGCTGTTGCTGGAAGTGCATAATCAGAATCTTGAGACACATAGATCAGTACATCAACAGTTTCAGGTGGCCAATTAAGTCTTTGAAGTAAGGTTTCTGCTGCTGCAATACACATGTCTGATGCACATAAATGTGAAGGTAATATTCGTCGGCTATGTATGCCGGTGCTTGAATAAATTTTTTCAGCTTCTTCTTGGGTAAAAATACCAGGTGTTTCAACATAGGAGTGTCTGTGGGGAGGAACTGCAGCTTGCATTCCTGCAATTTTGACTGACTTTATCACTGCTTCCATAAATAGCCTTGTTGAAATTAATGATTAATATTGGTTTTAACTATAACATTGAATAATATAGCTTGAAAGTGTATTGCACTCATCTGGAGTGCAATACACTTTCGCGAATTATAGCTGAAAATTTTAGGATAGAAGATGACTACAGTTCGAGTTAAAAATATCACTATATCTGGCATTGTGTCTGTTTTACCTGCATTGGAAAAAGTGAATGCAGATCTGTTATCAAGTGTTGGAGCACAAGAAATGGCTCGTATTGTTTCTTCAACAGGAATACATGCCAGACGTATCGTGAATCCAGGACAAACAGCATTAGAGTTAGGAGCAAAGGCATGTCAGTCGCTTATAAGTACAATGCAGTGGGAGAGTGATGAGGTTGGATTGATCATTTTTGTTACTCAGACGCCAGATTACCCCTTACCAGGAAACGCAGTTCAACTGCAGTATTTGCTCGGTTTAGACAAGAGTACTCTAGCTTTTGATGTCAATTTAGGATGTTCTGGTTTTATTTACGGCTTATGGCAAGTTTCCCAATTATTAACTAGTTTGAACAGAAATAAGGCAATATTAGTTGTTGGTGATACGACAAGTCAGCAATATAGTGAGTCAAACCGTACCGTTGCCCCTTTATTTGGTGATGCTGTTAGCGCCATTGCAATAGAGAAGAGTGAAGGCTGTGATGATATGGTCTTTTCATTAGGTAGTGATGGGTCTGGGGCTCCTTATTTGATTCAGCCTTTTGGTGGAGCTAAGAATCCCAATTCTCAGCTAGAACTTTTTATGGATGGAATGCAGGTTTTTGTATTTACCTTAAGAGAAGTTCCAAAGTCCATGCATGATTGTCTAGTTGAAAAGGGTTGGCAGATCAGTGATGTTGATTTTTGTATTATGCACCAAGCAAATGAAATGATGTTGAAACGTTTAGGGGATAAAATGGGATTTACAGATAAGCAATTAGTTATATCAATGGGTGAAGTTGGCAATACTAGCTCTGCATCAATTCCTCTAGCGCTTTGCTTAAGTCTCTCTAAAGATTTAACAAGAGTAAATAACAGGTTACTACTTTCAGGATTTGGAGTGGGTTGGTCTTGGGGGAGTGTTGCTTTGACTCTTGATAATTTAACTGTTTGTCATTTGCTGGATTTATCTATTGATGATTAACAGAGAATAAAAAATTAAATTATTTTAATCTAGTCGTTTTTTAAAATGGATGGAATATCAAATTCCAAATAATCAGCAAGTGAAAGCCAATCGAAGCGTTCCTGAGCTGCTAACATTGCTGGAAAAAAAAGAGTCATTTCATTCTCTTTGATTGAATTGTTAAGCATTGGCTCTAACAGGTTAATACACTCTCGAAATTGTACCGATCCTTCAGCCTCTTTTCCTAACCGAAATTTATGTGCTGCTGAAATTAATAAGCTTATAAGTGGTTGGTTTTTTTGGTCTTTCATTGTGAGAAATCCTTGTATTGTGCACCATGTATTCTCGCCCCATTTAAACTTGATTGGTAAAACTTGATATTTTTTTTAAGTTTTATATATTTTTCAAGACTACGTAAATAACCCCTAAAGTTTAAATCTGTTGGTACTCTTTCGCCATGCCCGTTAATTAACCAATGTTTGGCATTTTTGATTTTTGGTCCTAAATGGCCATCAGGCCAAAATGCATGAGTTTTATTATTAGTATAGCAGAAGTCACAGCCAAAGAGTGATACTTGGTATGCTCCTAAATAAACAGCAAGATCGATTGCAGGATGGACTACACTACCATTAGTAAATAGTCTCAACTTAGGATATTTATTTGCTAGCTCATCATAGAGGTGACTAGTAGAGTATGCACTGTATTTTGCACCTTTCCATTGTTCGATTATCTGAGGATTGATCTTGGGGAAATAAACTAATATGACATTTTTCGTATGTTCCATTGGGAAATGATCTGGCCTAATATTAGGATCAATACTTAGAATAATGTCAGGTATTATATTATGTTGGAATAAAGCCTTAAATGCCGTATCTACAGCAATAATAAGTGGTTTTGAGAATTTAGATTTTTGAGTGAGCTCAAATAAATAGGGATAATGATCTTCAAGTGTTGGGCCAGATGCAATAACTACGCAGTTAGCATTATGATGAGTGTTTAACAGAAGTGATGCATCGGGGTCATTGAGTAAGTTTGGAATATTTGCATTTAATCTTGCTAATGAAACTTCATCAATATGATGTTTTTGATTCGCAAAATTACGGTTAAGCTCATAAACCAGTAAATCTCGAGTGATTGCATTCTCATTACTGGTTAATACTAAATCTGGTGTTATCCCAACATAGGGTAACACTAGCCTACTCTCGGCGCGTTCTTTTAAGTTAACATTCGGATGACTTAACCATTCGCTTTGATCTGTGTAACTGATGAGGAGGGCAAAAACGCTGAGATTTAAAATGCAAACATCAATTGAAAGATACTGTGGATTATCGATAAGTAAACTTGGTACATCTCCCATACCGACACCGTAGACGGTTACGTGAGTTGCATCTGCAGGTAATGTACTGATAAAGAGCCGTGCTTCGGCGATGCGGTCATGACGACTACTGAGCTGAATACCATTAACACTGATAGTTTGATTGCGACCGTTGACAAGGTGGGCATCTAATTCATTGATGGTTTGGCTTTTGACCGCAGCAGCTACGATAGGCCAACGCTTAACGATAATATTGAGATTAGACGCAAATAGCTCGGTCATTCCGTTTCTCCGGAAGATTTCTGGGAGTTTGATATCACCAAGGTCACTATCTGGTCTCTCCACAGGGACTCGAACCCCGATCGGCCGCTTAGGAGGCGGCTGCTCTATCCTGTTGAGCTATGAAGAGACGACAGTGATTATACTGGTTTTATCTTTGATTAAAAGGCTTATGATTTAGTTGCTTAAATCTTAAGCGCTATGTCGTTTATCTGTACATTGTAGGCGGCATTTTGGTCTACAAGTACTGCGGTGGCGCTTTCTTCGCTTACTTGCTCAATTTTTACCGTTGCACGACTTTTGGTCGCGACGGCGCGCATTTCATTGAGTCTATCGGGTAAGTTTTGTTGTAATACTACTTGGAATTTATCACCGACACGAATGCCATGTTTACGGCCTAGATTTAATATAATCCTGTCTGCTTGTCGGCTAACGACTTGGCCAAGTAATGGCCTGCAATTAAGTGTGCTGTCTAAATCTCGGGTAGCTTGCAATATTAATTGAGTAATACTTTTTCCATAGGAGGAACGCCAGAATCTATTACTGTTGGGAGCAATGATAGCCTGTTCTTTGAATTCCCATGGGGCCGATGTGCTGTAGCTTTTGCTCCAAACCTCTTCGCCACTGATCCCATGATAGAGGCTGAGTTTGAATTGAAATTGCCTTAGCGGAGCTTCATCCCAAAATCCTAAGAAGGTGGGTTGTACAGGCTCTATCGATATATCAATGATCTGCGGTTGAAGAATATATTGGCTGTCGGTAATTTCACTGAGCCAGCTTGGGAGTCTATAACCGCGAATATCCACTAGGTCTTGTTCAATATCGAGTCGCTCGTTAGCATGGATGTGACTAAAGCCAGTTGAAGAGTAATCTTCTATAGTGTTCCCTAACGCCTCTGAAATGACCTCTTCAAAGCCTGAAAGTTGTCCATATCTAAGCTGAGAACGATCTTTTATTTGTGTTTGAGGTATTAAAATAGCGGCCTTTAATTGGCCATTAGGACACTGTTGTGTTGGATCATCATTTAGATCGAGGCGTAGGGATACATATATTTTATTTCCCTGAATTTGTTCACTAACGAGTTGAATGTTTATGGCTTGGGCGTTGCGATTTATCGCAAAGTTATTTTGTGTGAGGTTACCATTAGAGGTTTGTTGCTCACTGGAGATTTGAATACCTGTGCTTAATGTCGCATAGCTAACTGCTTGATTAATTGCTTCTTCCCTTGCTTGAGCTGTATTACCATTGATAATAGTTGCTTCTCCGCTGGCTTCTATCCATTCGGCTCTGGTGGGCAAAGAAAGTAGTAAAAGGCTCAAAATGATGAGCGAAGCTGAACCTGGTATGTGCATCAATTCAATCCTTATCGCTAAGCTAATGGCGATATTACCAATCGAGCCAGTTTTCTGACTCTTAATCTAATATGTCAATAAAGCAAATTTCGTGCCTGAGTATGAGAACTTTTGATAAAGTTTCCAGTGTTACAGTCGATATACTGCGTAATAGAAGAATATTGTCGGACTGAGGTTAATATTGGTCCAAAGATTGCTGGTTTTTGTTACTCATTAAAAATTTGAAGCTTAGAAAGTGAGTCACTTGACTGCCAATGCACCCATAGATGAGGTAAATCCAATGCTAAAGCGTGTGATTATTCCCTTAACATTGATAATGTTAGGTGGATGTGTAGCTAAACCGGTTACACCGCCCAAACCGAGTTTAGTGGATGGCAATGGGTTGCCGCCAACGGCAGTGATTAACCATTTAGCGCAGCGAATAGTGACTGAGCTCGTTAAGCAAAATGATGCTTTGCGTTCTGATCAACCTATCGTAGTTGCAACACCAGTATTAGTGGACGATTTGAATGGCACTAATGCGTTAGCACAACAGTTACAGCAAGGATTAATGACGTCGCTCCATAGTTTTCAGTTTAATGTGGTGGATTTAAACTTAGCTGATGGCTTGAGAGTCACATCTGAAGGGGATTTTATTTTGACGCGAGATTGGCAAAAATTGTCGAAAGATCTTCCTGTTGAGCATCTTGTCGTTTCGACTATGAGCGTAGTAACCAATGGTATGGCGATCAATACTCGGATTGTGAACATTAGTAACAATCGCGTGGTATCGGCATCTCAAACTTTTGTGACTCAAAAAGAGTTGTCAAACTACATGCAGCCTTCGGAGCAAATTGTGTCACAAAATGGCATCTTATATCGTCAGGCGAGTCCGGGCATGAATGAAGTACGTGTCTTAGGAGATGGAAAATGAAACACTACCTTTTATTACTTATCACGGGGCTAATGCTAACTGGCTGCGCTGCTAAAGATAGATATGTGCAATGGGAAGATGTGCCGCCGCCGAGTTTTCCTAAGTTAACGGCTATAGGATATGCGCCGTTAGCGACTCAACCGGCTAAAGAGCAATCACAAAGAGTGTTGATGGCTATGCAGGCATCAAAAATTGTGGCTTATCGTGAATTAGCGGAACAAGTTTATGGGCAGAAAATAACGGCAAACAGCAGTGTCAGTGATTGGATGTTGACGGACGATAATGTCAAAGCGTCAGTTTCTGGCGTGATCCGCGGCGCACGAGTCGTTAAGAGTTATCCAGCAGGCGAGCATTATGTCACTGAGTTAGAACTTGATTTTTCACAGGTTTGGGCGCTTTATCAACAACAGAACCGTCCACAACGAGTGAAGGAAGTGACGTATTTCTAGCGTTATTGAATGTATGTTCAACAGTATGTATTGAGCCGCGTATTTACGCGGCTTTTCTTTTTGTACAAGACATTAATATCTAATCAGAGCTTAGAAAAGGGAATGCTAAGTGGGAGTGATGCGCTTGTTAGGCCTTTAAATCATTGCCTAAACTTGAGATAGTCGAGGTCTTGCCTTTATCGTTATAGGTGAGGCTGGAGGCGTTTCTGCTGGCTTGTAAAGCTTGAGCAAAGCGATTTAAACTCGCTAAATTCATCTCAATTAAACTGGCATTTTGTTCGTTTAATTCTTTGCATTCAGTCAATGCGTCTTTGATCTCGGCCATTTTATGCACGAGTTCGACTTGCTGAGTGAGTAGCGATTTATCACTGTGTTTTGCCAGAATATCATCATTAGTCTTTAGTTCTTTCAGACATTGCGATTTTTCGTTAGCAAGGGAAAACAGTAAATCGGCGTTTTGGTCAACCAAAGCGCCTTTTTCCTTGAGTATGATTTGCTTAAGAACAGCCAAATGGGCGTGTTGTAGATCTACCAGTTTAGCTATTTCAGTCATAGTTACTCTTTATTTAAGTCATTAAGTTCGGCTTCAAAACTTGCAATATTGGCAGCCAACTTTTCAGGGTCAATTTTATAGCGACCTTCGGCAATAGCTTGTTTGATTTCTGCTACTTTCTTTTGATCAACTTCAGGAAGGCTAGCCATTTTAGTCTGAGCTCCTTGAAGTTGTTGTGCCTGGGCCGTAATGACCACTGAATCGCTTCTCTGTGGTGTTGTCGATTTTGTAGCAACTTGAGCAGATTGATCGCTGCTCGTTTTCGTTGCGCCTGAACGAACTTGCGCAGTCGTTGCAGTGTTGAGTTTGCTAATATCAATTGCCATTTTAGGCTCCAGCGTCGTGTGTACGGGATTTCTTAACTGGGGTATCGGCAGCTTACAAAAAAGCTTTAGATTATTTTACATTCTTACTTCAACTTCGCCAATGCCTGTGACTATAGCATCTAGTTCTTTGTTTGAACTGCTATTTTTGACTCTGATCCGATCACCTTTATTGCCATCTTGTAGGGCTTCGCCCACTGTTTTGAGCTCGAATGAGCCAGAACGAACGTAGATAGATACCGAATCATTTTTACAAACGAAGCATAAGTTGTTGCTTAATATGGGATTATCTTTTGCTACTCGTCGTTTTACTCGCACGCCAGCCAATTTACTCGGGTCATCGAATTCGGCACCTCTCAAGCTATTTTGTTCAATGTAACGGACTTCTACTTGACTAGGAGAGATGAGTTCGCCTGGTGCTAAGATTTCGGTTGAGACAACAACGGGGAATAAGATATCCACCCGAACCGAGATATAGATTTGCCAAGGGTAAGCTAAGTCTTGCGTATCACAGCTGACTTTTAAGGTGTTATTACGGCTAATTTCCCTATCGCTAGCCAGTTCAACTTTCATTGGAGACGAACATTGTGACGGCAGCATTCTTGCGTCAACCATCTGTGGCGAAATATTTACTTTGGCATTTTCTGGAACGGATATTTTTTCTGAAATAAGCGCTTTAGCTAATTCTGAGATTGCCGATACGGTGGGGACAATAGGCTCTGCACTCGCAAAAGCGGGCATGAAGAGGGTGAAAAGACTAAAAAAACAGACTAAATTTACTTTCATAATGAAGAGACTAGCTTGTAACGCCAGAATGCACCTATACTTTTATTAAGTTCGAAGCTGACCACTGTAATAATAATTTGCATCACTGTCAGAAGATTGACTCAGTTTCGACTATGTTTATCGATAGATAAGACGTAAGCAATTAATATGCCTATACTCAACTGAGTTATAGGGCCGAACATAAACAGAACAACAAGGCAGAGTTATGTCGAGTATTCTTGATTCAGTCAACAAACGAACCCAGCTCGTTGGACAAAACCGTTTAGAATTGCTGCTTTTTAAATTAAACGGTCGTCAACGGTTTGGGATTAACGTGTTTAAAGTGAAAGAAGTACTGCAGTGTCCACCACTGACCACTTTGCCTAAACTTAATCCTTATGTGAAGGGTGTTGCTCATATTCGTGGAACAACCATTTCAGTGATTGATTTGAGTGCGGCAACAGGGGGAAAACCTTTAGCGAGCACTGAAAACTGTTTCATCATTATTTCTGAATATAACCGTAGTGTTCAAGGCTTCTTGGTCAGTTCTGTTGAGCGGATCATCAACATGAATTGGGAAGCGATTATGCCTCCGCCGCAAGGTGCTGGCCGTTATTCCTATCTGACAGCGGTGACTGAAATTGAAGGTGAATTAGTTGAAATTCTCGATGTGGAAAAAATCTTAGATGAGATTTCACCGGTTAAAACGGCTATCAGTGAAGAAGCCAATGAAAAACTGACCCTCGACAGAACTCAGCATTACCATATTATGGTTATTGATGATTCTGCCGTGGCGCGTAAACAAATTATTCGTTCACTCGAGTCATTGAATTTACAAATTGATACCGCAAAAGATGGTCGCGAAGCATTAGACAAGCTTAAAGAGATCGCCAAAGAGATGGATAATGTGGCCGATGAGATACCCCTCATCATCTCTGATATTGAGATGCCTGAAATGGATGGCTACACCCTGACAGCTGAAATCCGAGATGATCCTAAGCTTAAGCATATTAAAGTGGTACTGCATACTTCGTTAAGTGGTGTATTCAATCAGGCAATGGTTCAAAAAGTGGGGGCCAATGACTTTATCGCTAAGTTTAATCCTGACGAACTGGCCGCTGCTGTGAATAAGCATTTAAGTTTGTAATTGCTGTAGGTTAGTACCTAGATACGCTTTACGCTATAATCTCGACTTTATAACATGATGGTTTCGCACTGATTTTGGTGCTTGCTATAGGATTTAGGATGTGAATGTGCCAAATAAATCACTCGCTGAGGCTGAATATAATCAATTTAGGTTGTTCTTAGAGCAACACAGCGGCATCGTACTGGGTGAAAATAAGCAATATCTTGTGCGCAGTCGTCTTGCTCCTTTGATGGGCAAATATAACCTGCCATCCTTATCTGATGTGGTTAAGCATTCGATGAAGCCTACTGAGCGTGCGCTCAGAGCTGAAGTGATCGATGCTATGACGACCAATGAAACCCTTTGGTTCCGTGATCGTTATCCATTTGAGTTGTTGAATAATGTCCTACTACCTGAATACAGTCGTCTGGGGCGTCCGCTCAAAATTTGGTCTGCGGCTTGCTCGTCAGGCCAAGAGCCATACTCATTGGCTATGACTATTCTTGAGTATCAACAGAAGAAGCCTGGTGCCTTGGCTGGTAGTGCTTCGATTCAAGCAACGGATCTATCTCCTTCCATGTTAGAACGCTGCAAAAATGCCGAGTACGATAGTTTGGCATTAGCTCGTGGTTTATCTGAAGAACGTAAGCGTCAGTTTTTTGATGCATTACCTTCAGGCAATATGAAGTTAAAGGATAATGTGAAGCGGTTGGTGAACTTTAGAGCGCATAATTTGCTTGAGAGTTATAGTCTGCTTGGCAAGTTCGACATTATCTTTTGCCGCAATGTGCTTATTTATTTTGCACCAGAGGCAAAGGCAAAAATTTTGCGGCAATTCGCTGCCGCTCTCAATCCCAAAGGGATTTTATTTCTCGGTGCATCAGAATCTATCGCTGGTTTAACGGACGAGTTTGATATGGTTCGTTGTAACCCTGGCATTTATTACCAGAAAAAGACTTAACTCAGCCGCTCTAAAGAAAATTACCGACAATTGTCGGTAATTTTTTACCCATCACTTGCTCATCCTTGTTGTTATTCTCAAAATTTTCCTGATGTTGGCACATGAATTGCTTTATTTTCGTGAGAACACGAGGAGGCAATTTTATGGCGATCAATTTTGATAATGCACTGGGTGTGCATCAATACACTCTCGGTATTAGAGCGCAGCGGGCTGAAGTCATTTCAAGCAATATCGCTAACGCAGATACGCCACATTACAAAGCCCGCGATGTTGATTTTTCTGCGGCAATGCAGGCCGCTCGAGGCCAACAGCAGCAGCGAAATAGTCTTGAAATGCAAGAGCCAGATAAGCATTTTGGGCTTGCGGAGTTGACTGGGCAATTTGTTAAGTTCCGTGTGCCAAATCAACCCGATACCGGTGATGGTAATACTGTTGATATCCAACAGGAACAATCGGCATTCATGCAAAATGCACTTGAATATCAAATGTCGCTAGGTTTTTTAGACAGTAAGTTTAGTGGCATGAAGAAAGCGTTGAGAGGGGATTAATCATGAGTTTATTTAGCATATTTGATGTTGCTGGCTCGGGAATGTCTGCTCAATCGGTCAGGCTAAACACCACCGCGAGCAACATAGCCAACGCGGATTCCGTCTCGAGTAGTGTAGATAAGACCTATCGTTCCCGTCATCCCATTTTTGAAGCCGAAATGGCTAAAGCCCAAAGTCAGCAACAAGCTTCTCAAGGCGTTGCGGTAAAAGGCATTGTAGAAAGTGATAAACCACTACTGAAAGAATATTCGCCCGATCATCCAATGGCGGATGCGGACGGCTTTATTTATAAACCGAATGTTAATGTCATGGAAGAAATGGCAGATATGATTTCTGCTTCGCGCTCATATCAAATGAATGTTCAAGTCGCTGAAGCAGCTAAGTCTATGCTGCAACAAACACTTGGGATGGGTAAATAACATGTGTTACTTAGGAGGTAAGCTGTGAGCCTCATTAATCAAATTAACCAAGCGTCGGCGCAGACGGCTCAAAATAAGAGTCAGCCAAATGCCGTTACGACGAATTCATCAACCAGCTCAACGGGTAATCCGTTTCTTGATGGCATACGTTTGCCAAAAGATTCAATAGTACCGGAAGCAAAAAGCCAGCAGTTAACTCAAGATGACTTTTTCTCGTTATTAAGCCAACAGTTATCGATGCAAGATCCCTTTAAGCCCGTCGACAACGACCAAATGATTGCACAGATGGCATCATTCTCGACGGTTGATGGTATTACTAAGTTGAATAAGGAAATCGTTAATTTAAACGGTGTTATGACATCAAGCCAAGCATTACAGGCATCAGGACTTGTTGGTCGCAAGGTATTGATCCCAACTGATACAGGTAACATTTCAGCTGAAAGCCCAACAATAAAAGGTGTGATTAGCACGCCAGCTAAAATTCCTGAAGTTACTGTACGTGTTGAGGATGAGAAAGGCCAAGTTGTGACCACCTTTAAAGTTGATGGCAGTAAGGGGGGCAATGTCGATGTTAACTGGGATGGCCTCGATAAAGATGGAAACCCTGTAACCGCAGGTAACTATACGATCAAGGCGAGTGGTTTAGTGGATGGGAAATCCCAAGAATTGCCAGTCTCGACCTATGCTCATGTGACCAGCGTTTCTCTCGGTACGGCCAGTACTGGCGCGATTCTTAACTTGAGAGGCGGTATGGGTATCAAGTTAACCGATGTGTTAGCTGTGTCTGAAACCTAAGTTTGCCTAAAAGAATTTTTGCAGTATCCGAATTGGGCGTAAGTCGCTCATAAATGAATTGAGTCAAGTGTAGAGGTGAATTATGTCGTTTAACATTGCATTGAGTGGCATTTCTGCCGCGCAGAAAGATTTAAACACTACGGCGAATAACATTGCTAATGCGAACACCATTGGCTTTAAAGAATCCCGTGCTGAATTTGCGGATGTTTACGCTAATTCTATTTTTTCAAATGCTAAAACTGCTGTCGGTGGTGGTGTTGCTACGAGTCAAGTGGCACAGCAATTCCATCAAGGTAGCTTACAGCTGACGAATAACTCCCTTGATATGGCGATTAAAGGTGGTGGCTTTTTCGTTACAGCCTCTGAACTGGGTACATTAGACCACTCGTTTACCCGTGCTGGAGCATTTAAGGTCGATAAAAATAATTACATGGTTGATTCTTCTGGTAATTATTTGCAAACTTTCCCAGTGGATAAAGATGGGAACTCAACATCAGTGAGTTTAACGACGGCTAAGCCGGTACAAATACCAGACACTGCGGGTAGCCCTGTAAAGACTGAGAATGTTACTTTACAAATGAACTTAAATGCTAAGGAAAGTGCACTCGACCCCGCGGCATTCGATCCTCTAGATGCAAAAACCTACAATAACGTTACATCAATGACAATTTATGACTCACTCGGTGAGCCACATATTATGACAACTTATTTTGTTAAGCCTAAAGATGGTTCGTACAATGGTGAGAACAATTGGGTGGCTTACTATGCTGTTGATGGAAAACAAGTCGATCTAGCCGGTCCTGCTGGTACTTATCAAACAGATACCACCGGCGATGGTACGCCTGATGCAACGGGCACAGCTCAAACTGCTGGTGGTTGGAAAGGCTCTGTACTCAAGTTCAATTCTGTTGGTGTCTACACTGGTAGTGATCCTGCTATAGTCAAGACTGAGGCTTTGGGCGTCAGTGGTGCGGGTGTTTTAGGGCCTGGTGCCGATGGTACTCAAGATTTGACTGTGAAGTTTAATGCCCCAACGCAATATGCGGCTCCTTTTGGTGCAACTGAGTTGACACAAGATGGTACGACTGTAGGTCGCTTAACTAACGTTGAAATCGGCGAAGATGGTTTAGTGACCGCGAGTTATTCTAATGGTTCAACCGTGCCTTTAGCACGGGTTGCTTTAGTTCGTTTTGCTAACGAACAAGGTTTAACGCAAGTGGGTAATACGTCGTGGAAAGCCAGTTTAGCTTCAGGTCCAGCGTTAGCGGGTGAGGCAAATAGTGGAACTTTTGGTAGCATCAGTTCATCGGCGTTAGAGCAATCGAACATCGATTTGACGACTGAACTGGTCGATTTAATTTCGGCGCAGCGTAACTTCCAAGCGAACTCCCGTACCCTTGAAGTGAATAACACGCTGCAACAAACCGTATTACAAATCCGCTAATCATTACTTTATTTAACTAAGTGTTGCCGCCAGTGGCAACACTTAGCCTTTATCTTGCTGTCAACTCACTTCATTTCCTTATTCTTCAATTTTATCAGTAAATTAAAATTAATTTTTATTGGCACGATGCTTGCTTTGATATCGTCATGTAGAAAATTTGACGGAGCAGTCTGTGGACAAATTCCTTTATGTCGCCATGAGTGGCGCTAAGCAAAATATGAATGAGCTGGCACTCCGTGCGAACAACTTAGCCAATGCTAATACCGATGGTTTTAAATCAGATATGGCGCAGGCCAGATCGATGCAAGCCTTCGGTGAAGGGTTGCCTTCAAGGGTGTTTGCGATGACAGAATCTCCGTCAGCTAATTTTCGCTCTGGTCCGATAAAAACCACTGGACGGGATCTCGATGTTGCCATTAAAGGCGATGGCTGGTTTGCCGTTCAGGCGAAAGATGGCAGTGAAGCTTATACCCGTTCCGGTAGTCTCAGTTTCGATGCGACGGGCATGTTGTATAACGACAGAGGCAATCCAGTAATGGGGGACGCTGGCCCGATAGTGCTGCCATTACCTATTGATAAAGTGTCAATTTCACAGGATGGCATAGTGTCTGTTCGCCCTCAAGGGGCGACTGCTGAAGTGATAGAAGAAGTGGCGAGATTGAAGTTAGTTAATCCCGGCAATGCGCAGATGATGCGTGGTGAAGATGGATTATTTCGACAAATGTCAGGCGAACCAGCACCAGCTGACCCTTTCGTCGCAGTTGAAAGTGGTGCCGTAGAGGGCAGTAACGTTAACCCTGTTGATGAAATGGTGTCTTTGATTGATCTTCAGCGCCAGTTTGAATTGCAAGTCAAGATGATGAAAACCGCGGAAGAGAATGATCGCGCTTCATCCTCATTAATGCGTATTAGTTAGGAGATAGATTATGCATCCGGCGTTATGGATTAGTAAAACTGGCTTAGACGCACAGCAAACTGATATTTCAGTGATTTCAAACAACGTAGCGAACGCTAGCACTGTGGGCTACAAAAAAAGCCGCGCAGTATTTGAAGATTTACTCTATCAAACAGTTAACCAAGCGGGTGGTGTTAGTGCATCTAACACTAAGCTACCCAACGGATTAAACATAGGTGCGGGTACGAAAGTCGTCGCCACTCAAAAAATGTTTACTCAGGGTAACATGCTGACGACGGATAACTCACTGGATCTCATGATTGAAGGTCCTGGATTTTTTGAAATCCAGCTCCCTGATGGAACCACTGCTTATACTCGAAATGGTCAGTTTACCTTAGACGATACGGGGCAGATTGTGACGCCAGGTTCTGGCTATTTGCTACAACCCGCGATCACTATTCCTGATAATGCGACCAGTATTACCGTTTCCGCAGAGGGTGAGGTTTCAGTAAAAACGCCGGGTACCGCTGAGAACCAAGTCGTGGGTCAGTTGACTATGACGGATTTTATTAATCCATCGGGTTTAGATCCTATGGGACAAAACTTATATACGGAAACTGGTGCGAGCGGCACGCCCATTCAAGGTACCGCTTCGTTAGATGGTATGGGTGCTATTCGTCAAGGCGCCTTAGAAACCTCTAACGTGAACGTGACCGAGGAACTGGTGAACCTTATCGAAAGTCAGCGCATTTACGAGATGAACTCAAAAGTGATTTCAGCGGTAGATCAAATGCTGTCTTATGTGACTCAGAATTTATAGAGGCAAACATCATGGCTAGATATCTTGTGTTGGCCGTCGCGTTATTGCTTGCAGCTTGTAGCTCGACGCAAAAGAAACCCCTTGCGGATGATCCCTTTTACGCGCCGGTATACCCAGAGGCACCGCCGACAAAAATTGCCGCAACTGGCTCTATTTATCAAGACAGCCAAGCATCTAGCTTGTATTCGGATATACGCGCCCACAAAGTCGGTGACATTATCACTATCGTATTGAAGGAATCGACTCAAGCTAAGAAGAGTGCAGGCAATCAGATCAAAAAAGGTTCAGACATGAGCTTAGATCCCATCTTTGCAGGTGGTAGTAATGTGTCCATTGGCGGAGTGCCAATTGATTTGCGTTACAAAGATAGCATGAACACTAAGCGTGAATCGGATGCGGATCAGAGCAATAGTCTAGATGGCAGCATCTCGGCAAACGTGATGCAAGTGCTAAACAACGGCAGTTTAGTGATCCGTGGTGAAAAATGGATTTCAATTAATAATGGTGATGAGTTTATTCGTGTCACTGGTCTCGTTCGCTCGCAGGACATTAAACCCGATAACACTGTCGATTCAACGCGAATGGCTAATGCCCGTATCCAATACAGTGGCACAGGCACTTTCGCAGATGCTCAAAAAGTGGGCTGGTTAAGCCAGTTCTTTATGAGCGACTGGTGGCCTTTCTAAGGAGTCGTATCATGAAATATAAACTGGTGTTAGCCGTTGCCATGCTAGTGTTTTCTCTACCTAGTCAGGCTGAACGAATTAAAGATATTGCCAATGTGCAAGGTGTGCGTAGTAACCAGTTGATTGGTTATGGCTTAGTGGTCGGTTTGCCGGGAACTGGGGAAAAAACCAGTTATACCGAGCAGACCTTTATGACTATGCTCAAAAACTTTGGGATTAATCTTCCTGACAACGTCAAACCGAAAATTAAAAACGTTGCAGTGGTAGCCGTACACGCGGATATGCCTGCCTTTATCAAACCTGGTCAAGATCTTGACGTGACAGTATCTAGCTTAGGCGAAGCCAAAAGCTTACGCGGTGGCACCTTATTACAGACCTTTTTGAAAGGGGTAGACGGTAATGTGTATGCCATAGCCCAAGGTAGTTTAGTGGTGAGTGGTTTTAGTGCCGATGGTTTAGATGGTTCAAAGGTGATTCAAAATACGCCAACTGTAGGTCGTATACCGAATGGCGCGATTGTTGAGCGTAGTGTAGCAACCCCATTTTCAACTGGCGATTATTTGACGTTTAACCTACGTCGTTCGGATTTCTCTACTGCGCAGAGAATGGCCGATGCGATCAATGATCTATTAGGTCCTGATATGGCGCGTCCTTTAGATGCGACGTCTGTTCAGGTAACTGCTCCACGTGATGTATCACAACGGGTCTCCTTTTTAGCAACGCTTGAAAACCTTGATGTTGTTCCCGCAGAGGAATCTGCCAAAGTGATTGTTAATTCACGTACTGGAACCATAGTGGTTGGGCAAAACGTACGCTTACTCCCTGCGGCGATTACCCATGGCGGCATGACTGTCACGATTGCGGAGGCGACACAGGTTTCGCAGCCTAACGCGTTGGCAAATGGTCAAACAACCGTCACGAGTAATAGTACGATTACAGCAACAGAAAGTGACCGCCGTATGTTTATGTTTAATCCAGGCACTACGCTGGATGAGCTGGTTAGAGCGGTTAACTTAGTCGGTGCAGCCCCTTCAGATGTGTTAGCAATACTTGAAGCATTAAAAGTGGCAGGAGCTTTGCATGGTGAACTTATCATCATCTAATTTCTGTCGGGAAAATCATGGAAAAGCTTTCAAGTTCATCACATTTTCTTGACTTGGGCGGGCTAGATTCACTCCGCGCCCAGGCTCAGAAAGATGAGAAGGGCGCCTTGAAAAAGGTTGCCCAACAATTTGAAGGTATTTTCGTGCAAATGCTGATGAAAAGTATGCGCGATGCCAATGCGGTTTTTCAGTCTGATAGTCCACTCAATAGCCAATACACTCAGTTTTACGAGCAGATGCGCGATCAGCAGTTATCGGTCGATTTATCTGACAAAGGTGTATTGGGCCTTGCCGATATGATGGTGCAGCAACTCTCTCCCGAAACAAGTCATTTCACGCCTGCATCGGTATTGCGTGACGATGGTGGCATGAAAATGCTCCACGACGATAAAGCGCTTAATGTGCCTATGCAGAGTTCAGCCGCTCCTGTGGTTGAACCCACAGTTGTAAATCATGGTGTGCCGGCTGCTATCGCTCGGCCCGTATTTGAACCGGATAGAGCTGAAGATGCCAATTCATCAATGGACATTGATGCGCCTAATCGTTCACTGGCTATCGATACGCCTAAGCCGAGCTGGAGTGAACAATCACTTTCAGTGGTAGAACCTGTGATTAGCGGCCAAGTTTTGCCGACGGCAGCATTTAGGGAAACCCAAAAGATTGTCAGGTTTGGTAGTCGAGAAGAATTTTTAGCGACCTTATATCCACATGCTGAAAAAGCCGCAAAAACATTAGGTACCCAACCAGAAGTATTATTGGCGCAATCAGCACTGGAAACTGGCTGGGGACAAAAAATCGTCCGCGGCAATAACGGTGCGCCGAGTCATAACCTATTCAACATTAAAGCTGATCGTCGTTGGTTAGGCGATAAGGCTAACGTCAGTACCCTAGAATTTGAGCACGGTGTTGCTGTTCAGCAAAAAGCTGACTTCCGAGTTTATAGTGACTTCGAGCATAGCTTTAACGATTTTGTGTCCTTCATTGCCGAAGGTGAACGTTATCAAGATGCGAAAAAAGTGGCCGCTTCCCCTACTCAATTCATCCGAGCTTTGCAGGATGCGGGTTATGCCACTGATCCTCGATACGCTGAAAAAGTGATTAAAGTGATGCAGTCGATCAGTGAAGAACTGAAATCAATTCTGCCAGGAGAAGACAAATGATGAATCTTACAACCCTGTTTGTTCATAGGAGTGTCAACTAATGGCCGTTGATCTACTGAATATAGCGCGAACTGGGGTGCTTGCCTCCCAGTCGCAACTGGGTGTTACCAGTAATAATATAGCTAACGCCAATACCGCTGGTTACCACAGACAAGTGGCAACCCAGTCGACTCTTGAATCGCAGCGTTTTGGTAGTAGCTTTTATGGCACAGGAACTTACGTTAATGACGTTAAGCGTATCTACAATGACTATGCTGCAAGAGAGTTACGCATTGGCCAAACAACGTTAAGTGCCGCCGAAGCCAGCTACGGTAAATTGAGTGAGCTAGATCAGCTGTTTTCACAGGTAGGTAAAGTTGTGCCACAAAGCTTGAATGACCTGTTTTCGGGGCTGAATAGTGTGGCTGATTTGCCTGCAGATTTGGGTATTCGGAGTTCGACCCTAACAAACGCACAGCAAGTTGCCAGCAGTCTTAATCAGATGCAGTCGTATTTGAATGGCCAGCTTAATCAGACCAATGACCAGATCACTGGTATGACTAAGCGTATCAATGAGATCAGTACAGAACTGGCAAATTTAAACCTAGAGTTAATGAAGTCGCCGAATCAGGATGCGCAGTTGCTTGATAAGCAAGATGCACTTGTTCAAGAGTTAAGCCAGTACGCTCAAGTGAATGTTATTCCATTAGAAAATGGTGCTAAGAGCGTAATGCTCGGTGGCTCAGTGATGTTGGTTTCTGGCGAAATTGCTATGACGATGGGAGTCCAAGCGGGTGATCCATTTCCGAATGAGCTCCAATTGACTTCAAGTATTGGTTCGCAAAGTGTCACTGTTGATCCGAGTAAACTTGGCGGTCAGTTAGGGGCCATTTTTGATTATCGTGATCAAACGTTAATTCCCGCGGGTCATGAGCTCGACCAATTAGCCTTGGGCGTGGCTGATAACTTCAATAAAATGCAAGCACAAGGTATTGACCTCAATGGGCAAGTTGGTGCCAATATCTTCAAAGATATCAACGATCCTATGATGTCTTTGGGCCGTGCAGCAGGATTTTCTGGTAATACGGGTAATGCAATGTTAGGCGTCACCATAGATGACACCAGTTTATTAACTGGTGGTGCCTACGAACTGTCATTTACCGCGCCTGCAACTTATGAGCTGAGAGATTCGAAAACGGGGGCAATCACGCCACTGACGTTAACTGGCTCAACTTTATCGGGTGGATCTGGATTTTCAATTGACATAAAAGCGGGCGCTATGGCATCTGGCGATCGTTTTGCCATTCGCCCGACAGCGGGTGCTTCAAATGGCATTGAAGTGGTCATGAAAGACCCTAAAGGCATTGCCGCCGCATCACCAAAGATTACCGCAGATGCAGCTAACTCGGGCAGTACCCAAGTGAAGTTGACTCAAATTAGCAATCGTAATGCCGCAAATTTCCCTGTAACGGGCAGTGAGTTGACGATAAAGCTCGATACCACAGTTTTGCCTCCAACCTATGAAGCATTCGACGCCGCGGGAACTTCCCTTGGGGCTGCAGCCCCTTATACGCCTCCGAGTATTAGCGCTTTTGGTTTTACCTTTGAAGTTGACAGCAAAGCGGCTGCAGGCAATGACAGATTTACCTTCGATTTATCCTTCGCAGCGGGGGATAACTCTAATGCTGTCGCTATGGCTAAGTTGAGCGAAAGTAAGGTGATGAATGGGGGAAAGTCGACCCTAGCTGATGTGTTCGAGAACACTAAGCTCGAGGTAGGCAGTAAAACGAAAGCGGCTGAAGTGCGTGTTGGTTCGGCAGAGGCCGTGTATCAACAAGCTTATGCGCGAGTAGAGAGTGAGTCGGGTGTGAACTTAGATGAAGAAGCAGCAAATTTAATGCGTTTTCAGCAAGCCTATCAAGCCTCTGCGCGGATCATGACGACTGCACAGCAGATTTTTGACACCTTATTATCCTCAGTGCGTTAGGAGATTTAACTATGCGATTATCATCCGCGCAGATTTTTAATCAAAGCATTACCAGTGTGCTGCAAAAGCAAACGGCGACCAGCAAAATTCTTGACCAATTGAGCAGTGGTAAGAAAGTCAATACTGCTGGTGATGATCCTGTGGCGTCACAGGGTATTGATAATCTGAATCAGAAAAATGCGCTAGTCGATCAGTTTATGAAAAATATTGACTATGCGACAAATCGTCTTGCTGTGGCAGAAAGTAAACTCGGTAGTGCTGAAGATTTAACTGGCTCTATGCGTGAGCAAGTTATGCGAGCGATAAACGGCACACTCTCAGGAACTGAGCGGCAAATGATTGCCGAAGAGATGAAAGGCAGCTTAGAAGAATTGCTCTCTATTGCCAATAGTAAGGATGAATCTGGCAATTATATGTTCTCTGGTTTCAGTACCGATAAAGAACCTTTTGCTTTTGATAACTCGACGCCGCCTAAAATAGTGTATAGCGGCGACTCTGGCGTCAAAAATAGTTTAGTACAAACGGGTGTTGCCATGGGGACAAACATCCCTGGCGATAGCGCGTTTATGAAAGCACCCAATGGACTTGGTGATTATAGCGTCAATTATTTGGCCAGCCAGCAGGGGGAGTTTAGCGTTAAAACAGCAAAAATTGCTGACGCTGCAACTTATGTGGCTGATACATATACATTTAACTTCACTGATAATGGTGCCGGTGGTACTAACTTGCAAGTGCTCGATTCTGCAAGTAATCCCGTCGCAAACGTAGTTAACTTCGATGCCACTAATCCCGTTAGTTTTAATGGTATAGAAGTTAAAATTGATGGAAAACCCAGCGCTGGCGATAGTTTCACCATGGAGCCGCAGGCCGAAGTCAGTATTTTCGATACGATCAGCAGTGCGATTGCATTAATTGAAGACCCTAATTCTGCCAACACTCCCCAAGGGCGAGCTCAGTTGGCACAGATATTGAATAACATCGATAGTGGCGTCAATCAAATTAGTTCTGCCAGAAGTGTGGCGGGGAATAATCTGAAAGTTGTCGAGAGTTACAAAGAGACTCATACCGAGGAGAAAGTGGTGAATTCATCAGCGCTATCACTCTTGGAAGATCTCGATTATGCATCAGCGATTACGGAATTTGAAAAGCAACAGCTTGCATTGAACGCAGTCTCTAGCGTGTTTAGTAAGGTGGGTTCTGTTTCCCTGTTCGACTTTATTTAACAGAAAGCAAGTACCTATCCATCTGTAAGATAAATTGTTAAAAATTTAGCCAAGCTCCAAGCCTTGGCGGTATAACTAGGAAGAGGAACTCAACATGGCTATTACAGTAAATACCAACGTGACTTCAATGAAGGCACAAAAGAATTTAAATACTTCCAGTAGCGGTTTAGCGACCTCAATGGAACGTTTATCCAGTGGTCTACGCATTAACAGTGCGAAAGACGACGCCGCTGGTCTAGCCATTTCTAACCGCTTGAACAGCCAAGTGCGCGGTTTAGATGTGGGTATGCGTAACGCAAATGATGCGATTTCAATTGCTCAAATTGCCGAAGGTGCGATGCAAGAGCAAACCAATATGTTGCAGCGTATGCGTGATTTGACTGTTCAAGCAGAAAACGGTGCGAATAGCACTGATGACTTGACTGCATTGCAAAAAGAGATGGATCAATTAGCAGAAGAAATTACTGCTATAGGTGATAGTACGGCGTTTGGTAATACCAAATTAATGACTGGTGGCTTTTCTGCGGGTAAAACCTTCCAAGTAGGGCACCAAGAAGCTGAGGATGTCACTATTTCGGTAGGGACAACTAATGCTGCAAGTTTATCTGTTAATTCGCTATCCGTAGCGACTTCAGCTGGTCGTTCAACTGCACTTGCGAATATTGATGCTGCCATTAAAACAATTGACAATCAACGAGCCAATTTAGGTGCGAAGCAAAACCGTTTGGCCTATAACATTAGTAACAGTGCTAATACTCAAGCCAACGTTGCTGATGCTAAGAGTCGTATCGTGGATGTCGATTTTGCGAAGGAAACTTCAGTTATGACTAAGAATCAAGTGTTACAACAAACGGGTTCTGCAATGCTTGCACAGGCTAACCAGTTACCTCAAGTTGCATTATCTCTTCTGGGTTAATGTTACTTGCGTGATGTTATATGAAGTGCTTTTGCCTACTTGTTCTAGAATTATCTAGAAAAGTAGGCAAAGTTTTATAGGAGTTTATATTTATGTTTATGATAATTAGAGTTATTTTTTAAAATCAAGATATTTTAAAAAATAACTCTAAAGTTAAAAAAGATGCTGCCGTTAAATATACTGTAACCACTAAGACCCGCCTGGCTTAAGTAGACAGGCAAGTTCACAAGCCAGGTATAAAGAGGAAACGATCATGGCCATTACAGTAAACACAAACGTCACTTCATTAAAAGCTCAAAAGAATTTAAATACTTCCGCAGGCGGTTTGGCCACATCTATGGAACGTTTATCCAGTGGTCTGCGTATTAACAGTGCCAAAGATGACGCTGCTGGTTTAGCGATATCGAACCGACTAAACAGCCAAGTGCGTGGCCTTGATGTTGGTATGCGCAATGCTAACGATGCCATTTCAATCGCCCAGATTTCTGAAGGTGCGATGCAAGAACAGACTAACATGCTTCAACGTATGCGTGATTTGACAGTACAAGCAGAGAACGGTTCTAACAGTACTGATGATTTGACAGCATTGCAAAGCGAAATTGATGAACTGGCATTAGAAATTACAGCAATCGGTGATACAACTGCATTTGGTAGCACAAAATTACTGAATGGTGATTTCTCCGCAGGTAAGACATTCCAAGTCGGACACCAAGAAGCCGAAGACATTACGATTTCAGTAAAAGCAACGAATGCTGGTGCGTTATCTGTTAATAGTTTGTCTGTTGCAAGTTCAGCTGGCCGTTCAACTGCACTCGCTGCGATTGATGCTGCCATTAAAACGATTGATAGTCAGCGTGCTAACTTAGGTGCTAAACAAAACCGTCTAGCATACAACATTAGTAACAGTGCTAATACTCAAGCAAACGTTGCTGATGCGAAGAGCCGAATTGTTGATGTGGATTTCGCGAAAGAAACATCACAAATGACCAAGAATCAAGTGTTACAACAAACGGGTTCTGCAATGTTGGCCCAAGCCAATCAGTTACCTCAAGTGGCCTTGTCACTGCTGTAGTTTAACGCAGAATAGTGAGAAAGTGATAAGGGAGGTTCGGTGACGGATCTCCCTTTGCCACTTTAAAGGTTAATGTAGTTTTATAGGGTAATTTTAATGTAACTATTTAAAGTTATTACTAAATTTGCTGAGGTATGGCTATGGATATCAATATAGCAAGTTCACCTTCTATGCTTCACAGTAAGGTTGATTTAGCTCAAACGCCACTAAAAGCATCTGCTCCAGATGCTGAGTTAAAGCGAAATACGGCTATTGAACAAGCTGCGGAACAAGATGTAACTAAAAATGAACAGAACCCGAGTAAGCTGGCTCAAGTTGCCACAGAGTTGTCTGATATGATGTCTATGATGCGTAAAGGTTTAGCATTTAAGGTTGATGAGAACTCTGGACAAGCTGTTGTGACTGTACTTGACCGAGATACTGGTGATGTGATTAGACAAATGCCGAGTGAAGAAGCATTAGCCTTGGCAGAAAAACTATCAGAAGTCACAGGGCTTTTGATGAAAACAGAAGCATAAATATTTGTAAGTACGTTTGATTGAGAGGTCTATATGGCATTAACAGCAACAGGCATGGGATCTGGCCTTAAAATTAGTGAAATTGTGCAAGTTTTAGTTGATGCCGAAAAAACACCGAAAGAAGCGATGTTTAATAAAACGGAAGACAGCATCAAAGCAAAAGTTTCTGCTATGGGAACCTTAAAAAGTGCGTTGTCTACGTTTCAAGATGCCTTAAAAAAACTTCAAACTGGCGATGCCCTCAATCTGCGTAAGGTTTCTGTTAGTAATCAAACTTATTTGTCAGCAACAACAGACAAAACTGCACAAGCGGGTAGCTATGGTATTAAAGTTGAGCAACTTGCGGTAAATCATAAAATTGCTGGAAAAAATGTTGCAGATCCTGCATTACCTGTAGGTGAAGGGAGCCTTGATTTTGGTATCAATGGTAAGAATTTCGCCATTGATGTTTCGGCTACCGATTCACTTGCTGCGATTGCTAAAAAAGTTAATGAATCCCCAGATAATGCGGGCGTAACTGCAACTGTTATTACCAGTGATGCAGGCAGTCGATTGGTTTTTAGTTCAGATAAGTCAGGTGAAGACAATCAAATTAGTATTACAGCTAATGACACGACTGGAACTGGACTAAATGATATGTTCGGTGCTGGTAATATCTCCACGCTTCAAGATGCTAAAAATGCAGTTGTTTATATCGATAATCAGAAAGTTACCTCGCAAACTAATGAAGTTAAAAATGCTATTGCAGGGGTGACGTTAAACTTAACTGATGCTGATGTTTCTAAGACGACTACGTTAAAAATTGAACAAGATGATGATGCAGTAAAGACAAATGTGAAAGCTTTTGTCGATGCCTACAATAGTTTAGCGACTGCAGTTGATAAAATGTCGTCTTATGATAAAGAGAAAAAAACAGCAGCTGCATTACAGGGCGACTCTATGATCCGTTCTATAGAATCGCAACTCCGAAGTATATCGAGTGAACGAGTGCCAACTGATAGCGGCAGTTCGATAGCATTATATGATATTGGTATAAAAACAGATAGATATGGTAAGTTGTCTGTCGATGATACTAAACTTAATAAAGTCATCTCTGAAGATATGGCCAGTGTTGAGGCATTATTCTCGACACCAGATAAAGGGCTTGCTAATCGCTTTAATGATCTTGCAGATAGTTATGTCAAGTCTCGAGGATTAATTGCGTCACGTCAAACCGGATATACTAATCAACAAAGCCAGCTTACAGATAGAAGAGAAGCTTTCACGCTTAAAATGGATCAACTAACAGCCCGTTTAACGAAGCAATTTAATGCGATGGATCTTGTCGTTGGAAAACTAAATCAGCAGAGCAGTGGTCTTGTTGATCGTTTGAATTCGCTTCCTGGAGCAGTTAAAAAACGATAGTGAAATTATAAATGAGTAAGGGGAGTATAAGTGAAACAACTCGATGAGCTTAATGTCCTTTTGAGTGAAATTTTAAATAAACTGACTCAGCTTCCTGCTGAAGCACCTCAATCTGACGAGTTGGTGTCGAACTTGCAGGTACTGGTTGGAGAGCGTCAAATTTTACTCAATGTATTAGTGGCTGATGCTAATATGACAGATGTTGATTATCTTCAACATCAGCTTGAACTTACTCAAGGGTACACAGGTAAAGCAAGTGTTGTTATGGCAGATAGACAAGCATTATTACATGCAGGTAATAAGAATAAGCGCCAGATTAGTGTTTATGAGACTATAGATTTAAACAGGTAGGTGTTTATGAGAGGATCACTGCAATCGTATCGTAAGGTGTCTTTAGAGAGTGAAATTACTGTTGCGTCACCACATCGTATTATTCAGCTTATGTTTGCGGGGGCACTGCAACGTTTAGCACAAAGTCGTCTTGCGATTGAACAAAATGACTTGTCTAATAAAGGTATGTACATTGGCAAAGCTATTGGGATTATTACTGGTTTAAACAATAGCCTAGATATGGATGCTGGTGGCCAGATAGCTAGAAATTTGAGTGATTTATATGACTTTATGTTGCGTAGAATTTCTGAAGCTAACGTAAATAATGATGTGAAAGCGATTGATGATGTATGTGATATTTTACGTACTATCAAAGAAGGTTGGGATGCAATTCCTGCAGATAAACATAATATTTCTGCGCATTCTGAAGCGGGTTAATATCTTATTTCGTGATTAAAAATAGACGCACTGGTTGCGTCTTTTTTTTGGCTAAAAGTCAAAGTATTGACGTTTTAGACTAGAATCATGATGTAAATGAACTAAAATCAATTCAGTTTGGCATAAACCTCATCTGAGGCTTGCTTCTCGTCTGCTGATAATACAATATTCATCACAAGTAGTGATGGTGGCACAGATTGTTACATTGAATTTGTTAAGCTTTTACAGCAACTAATCATAAATAATTAATGCGAATTAATACATATTAGAGCTTTACGGCCTACTGAATGATGCAAACAGATCAACGAATTTTACTTATCGGCCCTCCATCAGAGCGATTAAATCGCCTGTGTTGCATTTTGGATTTTTTAGGTGAGCAATTTGTACAAATTGACACCGAAAAATTAAGTGCTAGCCTCCAAGATACCCGTTTTCGAGCTTTAGTTATCCTAACTGATGTTATGGATGCTGATGGGCTTAAAAACATCGCAGGTCAACATCCATGGCAACCTATGCTGTTGCTTGGCAATGTTGACGATCTGCAAGTGTCTAATATTCTTGGACATATAGAAGAACCTTTAACGTATCCTCAGCTCACTGAATTATTACACTTTTGCCAAGTATTCGGTCAAGTTAAACGGCCTCAAGTCCCTACTAGTGCGAATCAAACAAAGTTATTCCGAAGCTTAGTGGGACGCAGTGATGGTATTGCGAATGTGAGGCACTTGATAAATCAAGTAGCAACATCTGAGGCAACCGTGCTTGTTCTGGGTCAATCAGGTACAGGTAAAGAAGTGGTCGCCCGTAATATCCATTATTTGTCTGAGCGCCGTGACGGTCCATTTATCCCTGTTAACTGTGGTGCTATACCGCCTGAGTTATTAGAGAGTGAGCTATTTGGTCATGAAAAGGGGTCATTTACGGGGGCAATCTGTTCTCGTAAAGGCCGTTTTGAATTAGCTGAAGGTGGTACACTATTTCTCGATGAAATAGGAGACATGCCACTACAAATGCAAGTTAAATTACTCCGTGTGCTGCAAGAGCGGGTATTTGAGCGCGTTGGTGGTACTAAGACTATTAATGCTGATGTACGCGTAGTTGCTGCGACACATAGAGATTTAGAAACCATGATCAGCGTTAATGAGTTCCGTGAGGATCTTTATTACCGCCTAAACGTATTCCCGATTGAAATGCCCGCGTTGTGTGATCGCAAGGACGATGTGCCTTTGCTATTACAAGAGTTAGTTAGCCGAGTCTATAACGAAGGCCGTGGTAAGGTGCGTTTTACGCAGCGTGCGATAGAGTCGCTGAAAGAACATGCTTGGTCGGGCAACGTGCGCGAGCTGTCTAATTTAGTCGAACGCCTCACCATTTTATATCCGGGTGGACTGGTTGATGTTAACGATTTACCTGTCAAATATCGCCATATCGATGTGCCCGAATATTGTGTAGAGATGAGTGAAGAGCAACAGGAACGTGATGCTTTAGCTTCTATCTTTAGCGATGAAGAGCCGGTTGAAATCCCTGAAACGCGTTTCCCTAGTGAGCTGCCGCCTGAAGGTGTGAACCTTAAGGATTTGTTAGCAGAACTAGAAATAGACATGATACGTCAGGCGCTAGAGCTACAAGATAATGTCGTAGCTCGCGCTGCTGAAATGCTTGGAATACGCCGTACAACGCTTGTAGAAAAAATGCGTAAGTACGGAATGACAAAAGATTAGTTTTCTATTTTATTGTTATATAAGTTGTTTTAACCTCTAAAGTTCAATTTCCAATTTGGCATAGATACTGCAGTCACCCCGTCATAAGCAATTTTTTGACGGAGTGACTATGTCAGCCAACCCACTAGCGCAAATTGAGTCATTCAAGCACACTAGCAAACAATGGAACCAACTGCGTGAGGCCGCGAATATGTCCAATCGAATGGAGCATATTTTACAGGCTATGCCATCCGGCGTGGTGATTATCAATGGCGACGGTATAGTCACGGATGCTAATCCGGTAGCAGTTGAATTACTTGAGCGTTCCTTATGTGGCGTTCGCTGGATAGATGTGATCCACAGTGCCTTTGCGCCACAGGACGATGATGGCCACGAAGTGTCACTGCGTAATGGCCGCCGCGTTAAATTAGCGATTACGCCATTGACGCCAGAGCCTGGTCAATTAATTGTGTTAACTGATTTGACTGAAACTCGGTTATTACAGAAAAATATCTCCCATTTACAACGTTTATCTGCACTGGGCAAGATGGTAGCAACTTTGGCTCATCAGGTGCGCACGCCTTTATCAGCCGCTTTGTTATACGCTTCAAATCTTGCGAGTCCTAAGTTATCCGATGCCGCTAAAGCGAAATTCCAGCAAAAACTTGTTGATAGACTCAATGAACTCGAGCGGCAGGTTAACGACATGCTATTGATGGCGAAAGGCCGTCAGGATGAACTTGGAGATCTAATCTCATTGGCTGAGGTTATCGACAATGTTTTGGCAAATTGTGAGCCGATAGCGGCAAAGCAAGGCTGTGACTTGTCATTTGATGATGCATCAAGCAGCTCGATGTTAGCTAATTCCAATGCGTTAAGCTCGGCGATTAATAATTTAGTCATGAACAGCATAGAAGCCGGAGCAACTGAAATTCGTATCCAAGCGAAGGAAGAGGGCGAACGGTTATTATTAGATGTCATCGATAATGGCAAAGGCTTAGACACCACTATGCAGCAGAAGGTATTTGAACCTTTCTTTACGACTAAGTCGCAGGGAACTGGGCTTGGGTTAGCTGTTGTGCAATCTGTGGTGCGCAATCATGGGGGGCAACTGCAACTCAGCTGTGTACCGAATAAAGGCTGTACTGTGTCTTTAGTATTCCCACGGGCTAAATCCGCGGTGATATTACCTTTGGAGATTACCCATGTCTGAAGCAAAGTTATTGCTCGTTGAGGATGATGCTTCATTACGTGAAGCCTTGTTTGATACCTTAATGCTGGCTCAGTATGAGTGTGTTGATGTTGCCTCCGGTGAAGACGCTATTTTAGCCTTGAAACAACATCAGTTTGATTTAGTTATTAGCGATGTGCAGATGCAAGGTATTGGTGGTTTAGGTTTATTGAACTATCTGCAGCAGCATCATCCTAAGTTGCCAGTGCTGTTGATGACGGCCTACGCGACTATAGGTAGCGCGGTGAACGCTATAAAATTAGGCGCTGTTGATTATTTAGCCAAACCTTTTGCACCAGAAGTGTTACTCAATCAAGTCTCACGCTATTTGCCATTAAAACAAAATGTGGATCAGCCCGTCGTCGCTGATGAAAAAAGTTTAGCCTTATTAGCACTTGCTCAACGGGTTGCCGCCTCCGATGCCTCTGTCATGATCTTAGGTCCTAGCGGTTCGGGTAAAGAGGTTTTGGCCCGTTATATTCATCAACACAGTAGCCGTGCTAATCAAGCCTTTGTGGCCATTAACTGTGCCGCTATTCCTGAGAACATGCTCGAAGCCACCCTTTTTGGTTATGAAAAGGGTGCATTTACGGGTGCCTATCAAGCGTGTCCGGGGAAATTTGAGCAGGCTCAAGGTGGCACTTTGCTGCTAGATGAAATCTCTGAGATGGATTTAGGCTTACAAGCTAAGTTGTTGCGGGTTTTGCAAGAGCGTGAAGTTGAGCGTTTAGGTGGCCGTAAAACCATTAAGCTCGATGTGCGCGTGCTTGCCACATCCAATCGTGATTTAAAGGCAGTGGTCGCCGCAGGGGGATTTAGGGAAGATCTCTACTACCGAATTAACGTATTTCCTTTAGCTTGGCCTGCGTTAAGTCAACGTCCTGCAGATATTTTACCTCTTGCGCGTCATTTACTGGCTAAACATGCTAAGGCATTGAATGTTGCCGATGTGCCTGAGTTGGATGAGAATGCGCGTCGACGTTTATTGAGTCATCGCTGGCCAGGGAACGTACGTGAACTCGACAATGTGATCCAGCGTGCTTTGATATTAAGAGCCGGTCAATTGATCACTGCCAATGACATTATTATCGATGCGCAGGATGTGATTTTAAGCGGTGAAGATCTAGACCCATTTTCTTCTGAGCCAGACGGTTTAGGTGAAGAGCTCAAAGCTCAAGAACATGTGATTATTTTAGAGACCCTTAATCAATGCCAAGGAAGTCGTAAGTTAGTCGCCGAAAAGCTAGGAATTAGCGCACGAACCCTAAGATACAAGATGGCAAGGATGCGTGATATGGGGATCCAACTGCCAAATTAGTCTATAAATTCAAGTTATCATCTCGCAGCCTCCATATTGAGTGTGAGGCTGTATTGATTAAAACACACAACCGCAAAAGTGGCTCATTTCATCCAAAATCCTTAGATATTGGCATCTTCTTTTCCCTTCAATTTATTATCAATCACGACCATCTGAAAACTTGGCCGTTATTTTGCATTATCCCGTTATCGGTATTTTGATCGTCAAGAATTCGACGACTGGGAGCTCAGCATGCAAATAGGCGCAAATTCATTCCTGCAGGAAATGCAGAAACTCCAAGGCGAAATAACGCCGTCGTTTGGCGTTCAGCCAAATATCATGCAGCAAGTGAATAACACCAGTGGTGCAGACTTCGGTCAGTTGCTATCGCAAGCCGTCGGCAATGTCAGCGGCTTACAGTCTGCATCGTCAAACCTCGCGACACGTTTAGAGATGGGTGATACTACCGTTTCTTTATCGGACACTGTGATTGCCCGTGAGAAAGCGAGTGTCGCTTTCGAGGCGACGGTGCAAGTGCGTAATAAGCTTGTCGAAGCCTACAAAGAAATAATGAGCATGCCTGTCTAGGCCAGTGAATAACCCAATTAGCAGGTACGAATCGTGAGTACAGAAATGATTGTCGGATCCAATTCCGGTTTAGCTGACCAAGGTGTCCAGCAAGAACATAAGTCAGGAATGATGGGAAATCTTGGCGGTGTCGATATGATGCGCCAAGTGACTATGATTTTAGCCTTAGCGATTTGTTTAGCCTTGGCGGTATTTGTCATGCTGTGGGCGCAGGAGCCAGAGTATCGTCCATTGGGTAAAATGGAAACTCAGGAAATGGTTCAAGTGCTAGATGTACTTGATAAAAATAAAGTTAAGTACCAAATCGACGTGGACGTTATTAAAGTTCCTGAAGATAAATATCAAGAAGTCAAAATGATGTTGAGCCGTGCTGGTATCGACAGTCCTGCAGCCAACCAAGATTTTTTGAATAAAGACAGTGGCTTTGGTGTCAGCCAACGCATGGAACAGGCTCGTCTTAAGCATAGCCAAGAAGAAAACCTCGCCCGTGCGATTGAGCAACTACAAAGTGTCAGTCGTGCCAAAGTCATTCTTGCGTTACCTAAAGAAAACGTCTTCGCCCGCAATGCCTCTAAACCGAGTGCAACTGTGGTGATCAATACCCGTCGCGGTGGCTTAGGCCAAGGTGAAGTCGATGCTATCGTCGATATTGTTGCTTCTGCAGTACAAGGTTTAGAACCATCAAGGGTGACGGTAACTGACTCTAACGGCCGTTTATTGAACTCTGGCAGCCAAGATGGCGCGTCTGCGACGGCTCGCCGTGAACTTGAATTAGTACAGCAAAAAGAAGCTGAATATCGCACTAAGATTGAATCGATTCTGGTGCCAATTTTAGGTCCTGATAATTTTACTTCTCAAGTCGACGTCAGTATGGATTTTACTGCGGTTGAGCAAACATCAAAGCGTTTTAACCCTGATTTACCAGCACTGCGCAGTGAAATGACCGTTGAAAATAACACCACAGGCGGCTCTACTGGTGGGATCCCTGGCGCGTTATCCAATCAACCGCCAATGGAGTCAAATATTCCAGAAGATGCAACAAAAGCGGCAGAGTCAGCAACGGCTGCAGCAGGTAATTCGCACCGCGAAGCGACCCGTAACTTTGAATTAGATACCACCATTAGCCATACTCGCCAGCAAGTTGGTGCAGTGCGCCGTATTAGTGTGTCAGTCGCGGTGGACTTTAAACCTGGTGCCGCTGGAGAAAATGGTCAAGTAGCCCGTGTTGCCCGTACCGAACAAGAACTGACCAATATCCGTCGTTTACTTGAAGGCGCGGTTGGTTTTAGTTCACAACGGGGTGATGTGCTGGAAGTGGTAACCGTTCCTTTTATGGACCAATTAGTTGAAGATTTACCCGCACCTGAGCTTTGGGAGCAACCTTGGTTTTGGCGTGCGATTAAGCTTGGGATTGGTGCGCTAGTGATTTTGGTGCTGATTTTAGCTGTGGTACGTCCTATGCTGAAACGCTTAATCTATCCTGACAGTGTGAATATGCCTGAGGATGGCAGATTAGGTAATGAATTAGCAGAAATTGAGGACCAATATGCGGCTGATACGCTAGGGATGCTCAATACTCAAGAGGCGGAATACAGTTATGCTGACGATGGCTCAATTCATATCCCTAATCTTCACAAAGATGATGATATGATTAAAGCTATCCGTGCGCTCGTGGCGAATGAGCCTGAGCTCTCTACTCAAGTCGTGAAAAACTGGTTACAAGACAATGGCTGAGAATAAAACGAAAGAAGTGGCTCCTGCGGCCGCACCTGCCTTTAATATCAAAGATATTAGTGGCGTTGAAAAGACCGCTATTTTACTCCTCAGTTTGAGTGAGGCTGATGCTGCATCCATTTTAAAACACTTAGAGCCGAAGCAAGTGCAAAAAGTGGGTATGGCCATGGCGGCAATGGATGAGTTTGGTCAGGAAAAAGTTATCGGGGTACATAAGCTGTTTCTTGATGATATTCAAAAGTATTCTTCAATTGGTTTCAACAGTGAAGAGTTCGTCCGTAAAGCCTTAACCGCCGCGCTGGGTGAAGATAAAGCGGGTAATCTGATTGAACAGATTATCATGGGCAGTGGCGCTAAAGGCTTGGACTCGTTGAAGTGGATGGATGCACGCCAAGTGGCGACCATTATTCAAAACGAACATCCACAGATCCAAACCATTGTTTTGTCTTATCTAGAACCCGATCAAGCGGCGGAAATTTTTGGTCAATTCCCTGAGAATACCCGCTTAGACTTGATGATGCGTATTGCAAATCTTGAAGAAGTGCAGCCCGCTGCACTGCAAGAGTTGAACGACATCATGGAGAAACAGTTTGCTGGTCAAGGTGGCGCCCAGGCCGCGAAAATGGGTGGCTTAAAAGCGGCTGCCAACATAATGAACTACTTAGACACGGGTATCGAAAGCCAGTTGATGGAAACCATGCGCGAGTCTGATGAAGAAATGGCGCAGCAAATCCAAGATTTGATGTTTGTATTTGAAAACTTAATCGATGTCGATGACCGCGGTATTCAAGCCCTGTTGCGTGAAGTGCAGCAAGATGTACTGATGAAGGCGCTCAAAGGCACAGATGATCAGCTGAAAGAAAAAATCTTGGGTAACATGTCAAAACGTGCCGCTGAATTATTGCGTGATGATCTTGAAGCCATGGGCCCAATTCGGATCAGTGAAGTGGAAGTCGCCCAAAAAGAAATCCTGTCTATTGCTCGTCGCTTAAGTGACAGCGGCGAAATCATGTTAGGCGGCGGTGGTGGCGATGAGTTCCTCTAATCCGAGCGACAATAAATTGTTGAATAAGGTCTTGAGCGAAGGAGATGTCGAATTTAGTCACTGGGCGCTGCCAGATGTGACTGAAGCCGATGATGATTCTATCTCAAATCTGTTCGGCCATTCGAATCATCAAGCCGCTAAGTCGACTACAGTGGAAAGTGTTTCTCCACCGACTATGGCTGAGATTGAAGACATTCGCGCCCAAGCCGAAGAAGAAGGCTTTAGCGAGGGTAAGCAGCAAGGGTATGAGCAAGGGCTAGAAAAAGGGCGTTTAGAAGGGTTAGAGCAGGGCCATACTGAAGGGCTCGCCCAAGGGCATGAGCAAGGATTAGAAACCGGTTTAGCCCAAGCAAAAATATTGCTCTCGCGTTTTGAAACCTTATTAGCTCAATTTGAAAAACCATTGCAATTGCTCGATGGCGATATTGAACTTTCGCTACTGAACCTGAGTATGACATTAGCGAAATCTGTCATTGGCCACGAATTAAAAACTCATCCTGAACAAGTGCTTTCGGCATTGCGCTTAGGTATAGAATCGCTGCCGATAAAAGAACAAACGGTCACAATCCGCTTGCATCCTGACGATGTTATTTTAGTCGAACAACTTTATTCCACCGCCCAACTGACCCGCAGTAAGTGGGAACTTGAAGTTGACCCTTCCTTAAGCCCAGGTGACTGTATTCTCAGTAGTCATCGTTCTTTAGTCGATTTGACCCTCGCATCGCGCATTGATGCTGTGTTTGAGTCTTTACGGAACCAACATGCTCACTTAAGTGACAAGCAGCGTCAATTGCAAGAGGCGATAGAGGTTGAAGATACCGCAAAACATGTTGCGGCTTCTGAGGCCGTGGGATCAGAGCTTGATGATCAGGTTGTCGATACGGTTTCTCAACATGCTGAGGATATACAATCTGCCTCAAACACTGGTGAGCAATTAGAGGCAAAATCAGATGCAAAATCGCCAACATCAACTGCTGAATAGACTTAATCATCATCAGGGTAAGGTGCCGCCATTTCGCGCTGTGGCCAGTGGTCAACTGGTGCGTGTTGTCGGCTTAACCTTAGAAGCAAGCGGTTGCCGTGCGCCTGTGGGCAGTTTATGTTCGATCGAAACCATGGCGGGCGAGTTAATCGCCGAGGTGGTCGGGTTTGATGGCGAACTATTATATTTAATGCCCATTGAAGAATTACGTGGTGTATTGCCTGGTGCGCGGGTTGTGCCTTTGGGGGAACAAACTGGACTCAATGTTGGTTTATCCCTGCTAGGACGCGTACTCGATGGTAACGGCGTGCCTTTAGATGGTTTAGGCGCGTTGCAAACCGACCAACAAGCGCCAAGACATAGCGCTGCCATTAATCCTCTATCTCGCCGTGCCATTACTGAACCGCTGGACGTTGGTGTTCGCGCTATCAACGCTATGCTGACTGTGGGCAAAGGCCAACGTATGGGCTTGTTTGCGGGCTCAGGTGTAGGTAAGAGTGTGCTCTTAGGTATGATGACTCGCGGTACTACCGCCGACATTATTGTGGTTGGGCTAGTGGGTGAGCGTGGCCGGGAAGTGAAAGAGTTTATTGAGGAAATTCTTGGTGAGAAAGGTCGAGCGCGTTCAGTCGTTGTTGCTGCGCCTGCGGATACATCGCCTCTGATGCGTCTTCGCGCCTGTGAAACCTCGACTCGTATTGCCGAATATTTCCGCGATTTAGGCTATAACGTTTTATTGCTTATGGACAGTTTAACGCGCTACGCCCAAGCGCAGCGGGAAATTGCTTTGGCTGTGGGTGAACCGCCTGCGACTAAAGGTTATCCGCCTTCTGTGTTTGCAAAATTGCCACGTTTAGTTGAGCGCGCCGGAAACGGTGGCCCTGGACAAGGTTCAATTACGGCATTTTATACTGTGCTGACGGAAGGAGACGATCAACAGGATCCGATTGCCGATGCTTCGCGGGCGATCCTTGATGGTCACATAGTCTTGTCACGTTCGCTTGCGGATTCGGGGCACTATCCTGCGATTGATATTGAAGCTTCTATTAGCCGAGTCGCGCCTATGGTGATCTCCAATGAACATTTGGAAGCCATGCGCCGCGTGAAACAAACCTATTCCTTGTATCAGCAAAATCGAGATTTGATTTCTATTGGGGCCTATGCCCAAGGAAGCGATCCTCGCATTGATAATGCGATACGACTGCAGCCAGCAATGAATGCTTTTTTGCGCCAAACCATGCGTGATGCATTTAGCTTTGCCGATAGCCAAGTCATGCTTGGGCAACTTGCTGCACAGTGCAAATAATGGCGTCATCGAATTAATCGAGGTCTAGTATGGCTAACGCCGATCCCTTGTTGTTAGTGTTAAAGCTTGCCAATGATGCCGAAGAACAAGCGGCGTTATTGTTAAAATCTGCGCAGTTAGAGTGTCAAAAACGGTTGAATCAACTCAGTGCTCTGAATAACTATCGCTTAGAATACATGAAGCAAATGCAATCCCAGCAAGGTCAAGCCATCAGTGCTAGTCACTATCACCAGTTTCACCGTTTTATTCGTCAGATCGATGACGCAATTATCCAGCAAAATCGCGTCGTAGCCGACGGTGAAAAGCAAAAAGAATATCGACAACAACATTGGTTGGAAAAGCAAAAAAAACGTAAGGCAGTAGAATTACTCTTAGCCAGTAAAGAGAAGAAGCGTCAAGTGGTTGAACAAAAAAGGGAGCAAAAAATGACCGATGAATTTGCTTCCCAGCAATTTTATCGCCGTCATCAACGTTAGTGAAATGATAGGCATCTTTACTGCTCGCTAGCCGGATAGGCTCTTTAGTTTTTTTGTATTGATGGCATAAGCATCAATTCGGCACCTCTCAGTGTTAATTCTTTTCGATATGCTGTCGTAAAATCTGATGTTTTGGCATCTTATTTGCTTTGATTTAGTCCATGACCCTGCAACCGCAGTGTTTAATTGACGTTTCTACCTAGCCATTTTCTTTTTTTTGCTAGGTGATGTTTGGGAGCACTTATGCAACAAATGACCAATATCCTGTTAAGTAAAACAGGCAACTCTGCGGCCAATTCCGCTAAGACATCTTCCCAAGAGTCTAATAATGAAGACTTTTCATCTACACTTGCGTCAGTCACCGCTAGCTCATTTTCTATTTCTGCGTCTAAAAAAACCATTGCTAACACTGATGATACTGTGCAGGTTACCTCTGCTGATAAAGTAAAAAATGACGATATATCAACTGAGGACACTGACGTAAATCTCATTTTTGCCCAAATTAGCATGGCAAATGATATGAAGAAAACGGCATCAGATGGAGATAGTTTGCCGCTAGCATTTTTAAATGCTGAAGAAGATATAACTGGTGAAGAAAATATTGATACTTCATCAACTTTATTAACCGGCTCAGTATTGGCACCTACTGTTTCTGCTGAGATTGAACTGGCATCAGATATAGATGCCGATGAAGCGGGTTTTTCTGCTGAATTACAAAAGTTAGTTTCTACTAGTCCAGATATGGCAGCAATTTCAATCGCAGATGACGTGAAACCATCATCTTTGACTGATAAGCCACTCGTACATATTCTCCCCATAGACCCAAATATACTTGAAGCGTCAGCGGATAGTGATGCTGTGATTGATCCAAATTTGACCGATGACGCTTTAGAATTACCTTCAGAAGACACTGAGCTTGTCTCTGCCACTGAAGTCGGGGTGAGTATAGATGAGTCTTTAGTTGAGAATGAGGTCACACTTAATGCTGTGATTAATCAAGCGGGCTTAGCGAACAGTGCAACGATAAAGTCGGCAACCAACACTGCGGCAAAAGCAACGACTAGCAGCTCGACAGTGAATAGTCCCAATACGGCTAATATCACTACCTCGGGAAATACTTTCGACCTGAATACCTTAGGCTCTTCAATTTCATCTGAACCATTAGATACAACATCTGTAACAGAAAGTGATCTTGATGGGAGTCCCAATTCCGATTTGGTTGCTAACCTATTACTGAAAGATGCTAAATTGACGGTTGCAATGGATATTCCCAGAGACGAAAGTTTTATGGATGATAGTAATACTTTCTCAGAACTTAAGTCGACATCATCCATACAGACACTCTCGATGTCACAATTAAATCGCCAAGAAACTATGCAAGTTCAGCTGTCATTGCGTCAAGGAGTAGAACAGCAAAACCAAATGCAGGAGATGATCCAACGATTTTCACCTGTGATGAAGCAGCAATTGATTACTATGGTGAGTCAAGGCATCCAACATGCGGAAATCCGGCTCGATCCACCTGAACTTGGACATATGTTGGTAAAGATCCAAGTGCATGGCGACCAAACCCAAGTACAGTTTCATGTTACTCAGCCGCAAACGCGCGATCTGGTTGAACAAGCTATGCCAAGATTACGTGAGTTATTGCAAGAGCAAGGGATGCAGTTGGCTGACAGCCATGTTTCTCAAGGCGATCAAGGTGAGCGTCGTGAAGGTAGTTTCGGTGATGGCGGCAGTTCAAATGCGGCAGATATGGATGAAATCTCGGCAGAAGAGTTACATTTAGGTTTAAATCAAGCGATTAGTGTAACTTCAGGTATAGATTATTACGCTTAAGCAGGTAACCTATAGCAATGACTGACATAATTACGTTTCAAATAAAACTGTAATGAGTTTCCGCCTAAATTAAAGAGAATAGTGATGGCTAAGGAAGAATCGTTAGAACTTGAAAGTACTGAAGAGCCTAAGAGTAAGAAGAAACTATTTATTTTTGCTGGTGTAGGCGTTTTAGTCGCGCTGTTAATCGGTGGCGGTGTCTGGTTCTTTATGGGAAGCAGTACCGAAGAGGTTCCCGCCGTAGCAGCAGATAGTGCTGTTCAGGCTGAAGTACCAGCATCAGGAGAAGTAGCTACCGCATCATACGTGCCTATGCCACGTCCTTTTTTATTCAACTTACCAGGGCCTGATAGGGCTCGTTTAGTTGAGATTAAAGTGCAGCTTATGGTGCGTGGTACCGATGATGATGTGCTAACACAAAAACATATTCCGCTGATTGAAGATGCGCTTTTAACGACCTTTAGTGGTGCAGATGTGCAAAAGCTCAGCACGCAAGCGGGGAAAGATGAGTTACGGCAGTTAGCACTTTTGAGTGTGCAAAATACTCTACAGTCAGTAACTGGGCGTAAGGTTGTCGAGAAAGTACTATTTACCGGTTTTGTAATGCAATAATCCTTTAACTTCAGCACCAAAAGAGGCGAAGGCAATATAGTGAGTGATTTATTAAGCCAAGACGAAATTGATGCGCTATTGCACGGGGTTGATGACGTTGATGATGACGAAATTGACGCTGTTGGAGAAGATGCCCGTTCCTACGATTTCTCTTCCCAAGATCGAATAGTTCGTGGGCGTATGCCGACGCTGGAAATCGTGAATGAGCGTTTTGCGCGCCATTTGCGCATTAGTATGTTTAATATGATGCGCCGAGCGGCCGAAGTGTCGATCAACGGTGTACAGATGCTCAAGTTTGGTGAGTACGTACATACGCTTTTTGTTCCTACTAGCTTGAATATGGTGCGTTTTAGCCCGCTCAAAGGCACAGCATTGATCACCATGGAAGCGCGACTGGTGTTTATCCTAGTAGATAACTTCTTTGGGGGCGATGGGCGTTTCCATGCCAAGATTGAAGGGCGAGAATTTACGCCGACAGAAAGACGAATAGTACAGTTACTGCTTAAGATTATATTTGAAGATTATAAAGATGCTTGGGCGCCCGTAATGGATGTTGAGTTTGATTATTTGGACTCTGAAGTCAATCCCGCCATGGCGAACATTGTTAGTCCTACCGAAGTTGTGGTGATTAATTCATTCCATATTGAAGTCGATGGAGGTGGTGGTGATTTTCATATCACTATGCCTTACTCCATGATTGAACCTATCCGAGAGTTACTCGATGCGGGTGTGCAAAGTGACAAGCAAGATACTGATATGCGTTGGTCACAGGCATTGCACGATGAAATCATGGATGTGAAGGTTGGGTTCGATGCCAATATTGTTGAACATGAATTAACGCTCAAAGAGGTCATGAATTTTAAAGCGGGCGATATTATTCCGATTGAGTTACCCGAGTTTATCATGATGAAAATCGAGGATTTACCGACATATCGTTGTAAAATGGGCCGTTCTAGAGATAACCTAGCGCTTAAAATATGTGAGAAAATCCCTCGGCCAGAGACAGTTAAATCTGAGCTGCAATTGGTGACGCGTAAGGGTAAATCTCGTGATATATCAGAATTATAAGGTGAAGTAAGATGAGCACAGACGATACGGATGATTGGGCTGCAGCAATGGCAGAACAAGCGTTAGAAGAAGCCAACGCAATTGAACTCGATGAGTTGGTTGATGATTCAAGACCTATTTCTAAGGCTGAAGCGGCTAAGTTAGATACAATTTTAGATATTCCTGTCACCATTTCGATGGAAGTGGGCCGTAGCTATATTAGTATTCGAAACTTATTACAACTTAACCAAGGTTCTGTGGTTGAGTTAGATCGAGTCGCAGGTGAACCGTTAGATGTGATGGTCAATGGCACGCTTATCGCTCACGGTGAAGTGGTGGTGGTAAACGATAAATTCGGTATTCGCTTAACGGATGTGATCAGTCAAACTGAGCGAATTAAAAAGCTTAAATAATACGAGATGTAAAAGTCGTTGGAACTTTAAATGAGCACATCGGTAATACAGAGTTTAGTGGTAGCGGTTCAAGCGAGCGCAGATAGCCTCGGTGGGGAAGGCGCAGCGAATATTGCTTCAATAGCGCCTGCTGCTACAAAAATGGCAGAACCTTCTCAAGTTGCGACCTTAGCAAGTATGTTAGGTGGCTTGATTCTGGTTTTATTATTAATTTTCGCGTTAGCTTATTTACTGAGAAGGTTTAATTTAGTCCCCACGACTAATGGCGTACTAAAGACCATTGCTGTGACTTCCCTCGGTCAAAAAGAGCGTTTAGTCTTGGTTCAGGTGGGCGAACAGCAATATTTGCTTGGGGTTAGCTCGCAGCAGGTGAGTTTGATTGATAAGTTAGCTGAACCTATCCATCTAGAAGCTGATTCGTTTGCGAGTCGATTACGCCAGGCGAAATTAAAACAATGACAACACGTATCCTCGCGTTAGTTGGGTTAGTTATGCTGCTATTGATGCCGTCAGCATGGGCCGCAGATGGCGTCTTACCTGCTGTAACAGTAACAACGGCGCCAGACGGCTCAACGGAATATTCGGTCACAATGCAGATTTTACTGCTGATGACATCGCTGAGTTTTTTACCTGCGATGCTCATCATGTTGACCTCTTTCACGCGGATTATCATTGTCCTGTCGATATTACGCCAAGCCATTGGATTACAACAGACTCCATCTAATCAAGTCTTAATTGGCATGAGTTTGTTCATGACTTTTTTTATCATGGCACCGGTATTCGACCGGATTTATGATGAAGGGGTGAAGCCTTATATCGATGAGCAATTAACCTTGCAGCAAGCGTTTGATAAAGGGAAAGAGCCGCTGAGAGGCTTTATGTTGGGCCAAGTAAGAACGACGGATTTAAAGACCTTTATTGAGATTTCTGGCTATAAGGATATTAAGTCTCCCGAAGAAGCACCCATGAGTGTGTTAGTGCCCGCTTTCATTACCAGTGAGTTAAAAACCGCATTTCAGATTGGCTTTATGCTATTTGTGCCTTTTTTAGTACTCGATTTAGTGGTGGCGAGTATCTTGATGGCTATGGGTATGATGATGTTATCCCCCATGATAGTGTCGCTGCCGTTTAAGATCATGTTGTTTGTGCTCGTAGATGGTTGGAGCTTAGTCCTCGGGACATTAGCGAATAGTTTCGGATAGCCAAGGGAGAGTAAACACATGAGCCCTGAGGCGCTAATTGATATTTTTCGTGAAGCTCTCGCTGTTATTGTCATGATGGTGTCTGCTATTGTGTTGCCTGGGCTGGGAATTGGGTTAATTGTTGCTGTGTTTCAAGCGGCGACTTCTATTAACGAGCAGACCTTAAGTTTCCTTCCGCGTTTGTTAGTGACACTTTTTGGCCTAATGTTTATGGGACATTGGTTAGTTGAAACCCTGATGGACTTTTTCATCGAGATGGTGAATCGCATTCCTCAAGTGATAGGCTAACGCGATGGAGCTGCTGCTCGATACCTTAATGCAAACCATTGCCGCTTATATTTGGCCATTGTTTCGCGTGGCGAGCATGTTGATGGTCATGGTGGTATTTGGGGCGGCAACGACACCAACTCGAGTGCGTTTATTATTGGCGATGGCAATTACCTTTGCGATAGCACCCGTTCTTCCTCCAACTCAAAATGTGGATTTATTTTCGTTAAGCGCAGTATTCATCACGGCGCAGCAAATTATTATCGGTGTTGCCATGGGGTTTGTGACTCAAATGGTGATGCAAGTCTTTGTGCTCACTGGACAGATCATTGGTATGCAGACCAGTTTAGGCTTTGCCTCTATGGTTGACCCTGGTTCTGGCCAACAAACACCCGTTATTGGTAACTTTTTTCTTTTATTGGCGACATTGATTTTCTTAGCTGTGGACGGCCATCTTTTGATGATCCGTATGCTAGTGGCAAGCTTTGAAACTTTGCCGATTTCTAATCAAGGCTTAACACTGACAAGTTATCGATCGCTGGCGGATTGGGGGTCGTATATGTTTGGTGCGGCACTCACTATGTCGATATCTGCGATTATCGCCTTGTTATTAGTCAACTTGTCCTTCGGGGTCATGACCCGCGCCGCACCGCAATTGAATATTTTCTCTATTGGTTTTCCGATCACTATGATTGGTGGACTGTTTATTCTGTGGTTAACCCTAACACCGGTAATGGCACACTTCGATGAAGTATGGTCGACGGCTCAAGTGCTGCTTTGCGATATGTTAGCGCTCCAATGTAACGCTGATGGCTTGATATGATGGGATTAGGAGAAGCCCATGGCTGAAGAATCAAGTGGCGAACGTACAGAGGAACCCACGGGGAGGCGTCTAGAACAGGCGCGGGAAAAAGGACAGATTGCACGTTCGAAAGAACTTGGAACTGCAGCGGTATTAATTTCGGCGGCATGTGGGTTTTATATGCTAGGCCCAAGTTTGGCCATTAGCCTAACTCGGGTGTTTGAAATTGTATTTACCATGGATAGGGCGCAAATTTTTGATACGAATGAAATGTTCAAAGTGTGGGGCGTTGTTGCGAGTGAAATAGCCTGGCCCATGGCTAAAATTATGCTACTGATTGTGGTTGTTGCGTTTATCGGTAACGTCTCTCTTGGAGGGATCAATTTTTCGACCCAAGCTATGATGCCAAAAGCCAGTAAAATGAGTCCCCTTGCTGGTTTTAAACGCATGTTTGGCGTACAGGCTCTGGTTGAACTCACCAAAGGCATTGCAAAATTTTCGGTAGTAGCGTTTTCTGCTTATTTTTTATTAAGCTTCTATTTCAATGACATCATGTTGCTGTCTAGCGACCATCTTCCAGGTAATGTTTACCATGCATTAGATTTGTTGGTTTGGATGTTTATCCTGTTATGTTCCTCGATTTTGTTTATTGTCGTCATCGATGTGCCGTTCCAAATTTGGAATCACAACAAGCAACTTAAGATGACCAAACAAGAAGTAAAAGATGAATATAAAGACACTGAGGGTAAACCTGAGGTGAAAGGGCATATACGGCAGATGCAACGTGAACTAGCACAAAGGCGTATGATGGCTGAAGTGCCAAATGCCGATGTGATTGTCGTTAACCCTGAGCATTTTGCTGTTGCGATTAAATACGATGTGCAGCGCTCTGCGGCTCCCTTTGTGATAGCGAAAGGTGTTGATGATGTGGCTTTTAAAATACGTGAGATTGCCCGCGCGCACAATATTGCGATTGTCTCGGCCCCACCACTTGCAAGGGCTATTTATCATACGACTAAGTTAGACCAGCAGATCCCTGAAGGTTTGTTTACTGCTGTCGCACAGATTTTGGCTTATGTATTCCAGCTGCGCCAATATCAAAAAGGACGCGGTCGTAAACCTATTCCTGTCCCACTCAATCAACCTATACCAGATGAATTGAAATATTGAACCACTAGTCTCAGATGGTAGTCATTGGTAAAGCTGATGATGTCGAGTTCATTTGTTTTTTATGGTTAATTTTATGTATATCAATCAGTCACAGTGCATATTTTTCCTTCATTAATGGCTTTAATCTTGTTGGCGCGTTTTTTGCTTTATGCTATTACACGTCAAAGTTTAGGTTATAGCGAATGGATGTTAAAGCGACTCTTGGTCAAGTAAAACAAATTAGGCTCAGCACTTTTAAAGGCATTGGCACGCCGGTGGTTGTGCTTGCTGCATTGGCCATGATTGTTTTACCTATCCCTCCATTTCTATTAGACATACTCTTTTCATTCAACATTGCGTTAGCTCTCATCGTATTACTGGTGGCTATTTATACTGATAGACCCTTAGATTTTGCTGCCTTCCCAACTGTGTTACTGGTGGCGACGTTATTACGTCTTGCGCTCAACGTTGCCTCTACTCGTGTGGTTTTACTTGAGGGTCATAATGGCGGTGATGCAGCGGGTAAGGTGATTGAAGCCTTCGGTTCTGTGGTGATCGGTGGTAACTATGCCGTTGGTCTAGTGGTCTTTATCATTTTGATTATCATCAACTTTGCGGTAGTTACTAAAGGTGCAGGTCGTATCGCAGAAGTTAGCGCCCGCTTTACCTTGGATGCTATGCCTGGTAAGCAAATGGCAATCGATGCTGACTTAAATGCTGGGACCTTAAATCAAGACCAAGCGAGAATACGCCGTGCCGAAGTGACCCGTGAAGCCGATTTCTATGGTGCGATGGACGGTGCGTCCAAATTCGTTAAAGGGGATGCGATTGCCGGTATCATGATCTTAGTGATCAACATCGTAGGTGGTTTCATCATAGGGATTGTGCAGCATGGCTTAAGTTTCTCTGAAGCGGTTGAAATTTATACCTTACTGACTATCGGTGATGGTTTAGTGGCGCAGATCCCTGGTCTATTATTGTCAATCGCCGCGGCCTTGATGGTGACTCGTCAAAACGAGTCGGGTGATATGGGCCAAATGATGATGAGTCAGATGTTTGACAGTCATAAGTCATTGGGTATCGCCGCCGGAGTCCTGTTTGTAATGGGTATTGTTCCTGGTATGCCACACATGGCGTTTTTAAGCTTTGCCTTTATGACAGCTGGTGCAGCTTATTTTGTTTATAAACGAAATGAAAACAAACGTCTTAAAGCGCTAGAACAAGTGAAATCAGGTCCTATAGAAAGACAAGATAAAGAGCCTAAAGAGCTGGGTTGGGACGATGTACATCATGTTGATACTATTGGTCTTGAGGTCGGATATCGTTTGATCCCTCTGGTAGACAAGGGCCAAGGTGGCGAGTTACTAAGCCGCATTAAAGGCGTGCGTAAAAAGTTGTCTCAGGAACTAGGCTTCTTAGTGCCCGCGGTGCATATTCGCGATAACTTAGATTTATCACCTAATGCGTATCGCATTTCATTAATGGGCGTCGTCGTCGGAGAGGCAGATATTCGTCATGATTGCGAATTGGCGATCAACCCTGGTCAAGTCTATGGCAAACTCGATGGTATCGAAACGCGCGATCCCGCTTTTGGCCTAGAAGCGGTATGGATCGCTCCTGAGTTACGTGAGCACGCACAAACATTAGGTTATACCGTCGTCGATGCCGCCACTGTTGTTGCAACTCATATTAGTCAATTACTCACAAATAATGCCGCTAAGTTGTTAGGCTACGAAGAAGTGCAACAACTGATGGATATGCTTGCGAAACACTCACCTAAGCTGGTTGATGGCTTTATTCCAGATATCATGCCACTAGGACATGTCGTAAAAGTGATGCAGAACCTATTAAATGAAGGGGTTTCAGTTAGAGACTTGCGTACTATAGTGCAAACTTTGTTAGAATATGGCACTAAGAGCAATGACACTGAAGTCTTGACTGCCGCTGTACGTATCGCTTTGAAACGTATGATAGTTCAGGAAATCTCAGGCCCAGAGCTCGAAATCCCCGTCATTACTTTGGCGCCAGAGTTGGAACAGATGTTGCATCAGTCAATGCAAGCAACCGGTGGCGATGGTCCTAATATTGAACCCGGTCTTGCAGAACGCATGCAGCAGTCCCTTGCCGATGCGGCTCAAAAGCAAGAAATGGTCGGACAACCCGCCATATTGTTGACGTCAGGTATGTTACGCGCGACGCTGTCACGCTTTGTTAAACATACTATTCCTAATCTCAGAGTCATTTCATATCAAGAAATACCTGATGAGAAGCAAATACGTATCGTATCTGCAGTCGGCCAGTAGAGGACGCATAAGTGAAGATTAAACGATTTTTTGCCAAAGACATGCGCGCCGCACTGGCCCAAGTGAAAGAAACACTCGGCTCAGATGCCGTCATTATGTCAAATAAAAAAGTGAACGGTGGCATCGAAATTGTCGCTGCCGTTGACTATGACGAACCTAAATCGAAAACTGCAGCCACTGCGCCAGCACCGACCTTTATGGACGTGAGCGACGATCTCGTGTCCCTCGGTGCTAAGCAGCCAGTTCGTGTAGAAACTCGCGCTAAGCCAGCCGCTCCTGCAGACTCATTACAAGCCTTACTTGAGAAGCAGCAAAGCCGTTTGAATCAACAAATGTCACATCAACAAGTTGATGCCGAGTTACCTGCATGGGCTAAGGGCTTACAAGCCCCTACTGCTGTTAAACCAGAACGTCGTGAAGCGCCTTCCTCGTTTGATAAAAAGCCACAAACATCACTAAAACAAAGTGCTGATATTGAAGCTATGCGTGATGAATTAGCATCACTGCGTAATTTACTGACACATCAAGTATCCTCCTTGATGACGGAACATAAAAAACGCATCGATCCCGTCGGTGCTATGCTCGAAGCCAAATTACTTGAGGCTGAATTCTCCCCTGCGGTTGCAAATAAATTAGCCGCGCTGAGTCAGCATTATACGCCGGCTGAATTAGTCAGAGCATTACCACAAAGTCTCGCTAATATGCTTGACAATCAGGGTGATGACATTGTGAAACAGGGCGGGGTGGTTGCATTAGTTGGTCCTACTGGCGTTGGTAAAACAACGTCATTAGCTAAACTTGCTGCCCGTTTTGCGGCACATCATGGTGCTGAACATGTTGCTTTAATTACCACAGATCATTATCGCATCGGAGCCTATGAGCAATTAGCAACTTATGGCAAAATAATGGGCTGCCCAGTAAAGCAAGCTCATGATCTAAATGAATTAGAGCAAATTCTCTATCAGTTTAGGAATCGCAAGCTAGTATTGATAGATACGGCTGGCATGGGACAGCGAGATATGCGCCTTTACCAGCAACTTGATAATTTAACTGCAAATAGCAGGATACCTATCCGCAGTTATCTGGTACTGTCTGCGACAGGGCAGCGCCGTGTGCTGCAAGATGCAGTCAATCATTTTAAACGCATTCCCCTATCTGGTGTCGTTCTCACAAAACTCGATGAATCTGTGTCGTTAGCAGGGGCATTAAGTGTGTTGATCCAAAACGGATTACCATTAAGTTATATTACTGATGGACAAAGAGTTCCTGAAGATATGAAAGTTGCGGATACCCTAGATTTAGCCCAGCAGGCACTCGCAGCGTTAGATAGTACAGAACAACAATCATTACAAGACACAGCGTGGTCAGATAATATGGCCTGTGCATTTGAGTAGATTTATGACCCTGGATCAAGCAAGTGGTTTACGTATGATGAATCAACCCTATAACGAAAAAGTGAAAGTAATCGCGGTCACTGGTGGCAAAGGAGGCGTGGGTAAAACCAGCGTTTCTATTAATACTGCTGTGGCATTAGCCGAAAAAGGCAAGCGTGTCTTGGTACTTGACGCTGACCTTGGCTTAGCAAACGTCGACGTCATGCTGGGTATTCGTGCCGAGCGTAACCTCTCTCATGTTCTCTCTGGTGATGCAGAGCTTGACGATATTATCGTGCGTGGTCCTAAGGGGATTGGCATAGTACCAGCCACCTCAGGAACACAGGGGATGGTGGAATTAAGCCCTGCACAACATGCTGGATTAATCCGAGCATTTAGCGAGATGCGGACTCAGTTTGATATTCTAGTCGTAGATACAGCGGCTGGGATCTCAGATATGGTGCTCAGTTTCTCACGTGCTTCGCAGGATGTGCTAGTCGTTGTTTGTGATGAACCCACTTCGATTACCGATGCCTACGCCCTGATTAAAATTCTCAGCCGTGAGCATGGCGTGTTCCGTTTTAAAATAGTTGCCAATATGGTGCGTAGTTTACGCGAAGGTATGGAATTATTTGCTAAACTCAGTAAAGTGACCGACAGATTTTTAGATGTTGCACTTGAATTAGTCGCTACGATTCCATTTGACGAAAACTTACGTAAATCTGTTCGTAAACAAAAATTGGTGGTTGAAGCTTATCCTAAATCACCAGCGGCAATTGCGTATCAAGGATTGGCAAATAAAATTTTGAGTTGGCCTGTGCCGCAGCAACCTGGTGGGCATTTGGAGTTTTTCGTTGAGCGTTTAGTACAACGACCAGATTTTCAAGAGGAAAAAACGAGTGAATAAAGCCGCTGCGTATACTTGTTTAGACAATAAATCGTCGATCGTTGAACAGTATGCTCCGTTGGTTAAAAGAATTGCGCATCATTTACTCGCCAGACTACCTGCATCTGTGCAGTTAGATGATTTACTCCAAGCTGGGATGATGGGGTTACTAGAAGCATCATCCAAGTTTGATGGTGGCAAGGGTGCGAAATTTGAAACCTTCGCCGGCATACGCATACGTGGAGCCATGTTAGATGAAATTCGTCGTGGCGACTGGGTCCCTCGTTCCGTTCATCGTAACAATCGTAAGGTTGCACACGCTATTGATGAGTTAGAGCAAGAACTGGGCCGTGATGCACGCGACACAGAAATTGCAGAAAAACTTGATATGACGCTCGATGAGTACCATCATATTCTTAACGATGTTTCTGTCGGAAAAATCATAGGGATAGAAGATTTAGGCGTATCTCAGGATATACTTACAGTGAGTGATCGGTCCGATGATGATTCATTTGAAGCATTAGCTGAGAACCAATTTCATTCTGCTCTGGTTGAGGCAATTAAATTATTGCCTGAAAGAGATGCATTAGTGTTATCCCTGTACTACGATGAAGCATTGAATTTAAAAGAGATTGGCGCCATTCTTGAAGTCAGTGAATCGCGGGTTAGCCAGATATTAAGTCAGGCAATGTTGCGATTGAAAGCTAAACTCAAGCACTGGACATAAGTATAATTATTAATCGAGCACAGAATGTCAGCTCACCGGAGGAAACCTTGGACAAGAATATGAAGATTCTCATTGTTGACGATTTTTCGACAATGAGGCGTATCATCAAGAACTTGTTGCGAGACTTGGGGTTTAATAACACCCAAGAAGCAGACGATGGCTCAACAGCCCTGCCGATGTTGCAAAAGGGGGATTTTGATTTTGTTGTTACAGATTGGAATATGCCTGGTATGCAAGGAATCGATCTGTTAAAAGCAATTCGCGCTGATGATTCGCTAAAGCATTTACCCGTATTAATGGTAACTGCTGAAGCAAAACGTGAACAGATTATTGCTGCCGCTCAAGCGGGAGTGAATGGTTATGTGGTTAAGCCTTTTACCGCTGCAACGCTGAAAGAGAAGTTAGATAAAATATTCGAACGACTCGCTTGAGCAAGGATGAGCTATGAAGTCACAAACATCAGGGCTCATCACGCTCGAGCAAGCTCAGCATTTAGTAGAATTATTAAGTGCAGGTGAGCAAAGTCAGGCAGATGATTTATTTCGGGAGCTTGCTGCTCCACTGCAACGAGAATTATTCGAAGAAGTAGGTAAATTAACTCGGCAACTTCATAGTGCGCTGATGGATTTTCAAGTTGATAATCGTCTTGCTGAATTAGCCAATACAGAGATCCCCGATGCCAAGCAACGTTTAAATTACGTTATTGACATGACCGAACAAGCTGCAAATAAAACCATGGATGCGGTTGAAGAATGTTTACCTTTGGCTAATGCCGTGACTGTAAATATTCAAAATGTCATGCCATCTTGGGACAGATTAATGCGACGTGAGATAGCGCTGACTGAATTTAAGGGCCTTTGTCACGATGTACAAGACCTTATGTCTCGTAGTGCAAATGACTCGACTCGATTACGTGAATTGCTTAATCAAATTTTGATGGCGCAAGATTTTCAAGACTTAACAGGACAAATAATACGTCGTGTTATTGATCTAGTAATGGAAGTAGAAAGTAATCTGGTTTCTATGCTGACGGTATTTGGTGAGCAACCTATGATTGAAAGTCAGATTGCTCAGAAAAATAATATTGAAGCAGAAGGCCCGATAATGAATGCCGAGCTTCGTCAAGATGTGGTAACGGGTCAAGACGAAGTGGATGATCTTCTATCGAGTCTGGGTTTCTAACTGGGAGTCAATTTGATGGCCTTTGATGTAGATGAAGAGATACTCCAGGACTTTTTAATCGAAGCCGGTGAAATTTTAGAGCTTCTGCAAGAGCAACTCGTTGCGCTTGAAAATAATCCTGATGATACTAACTTGCTGAACGCCATTTTCCGAGGTTTTCATACCGTTAAAGGTGGTGCTGGCTTTCTTAGCTTAACTCCCATGGTTGATGTTTGTCATGAGGCTGAGAATACCTTCGATTTATTGCGGACAGGCAAGCGTAGCGTTAACGCAGAGTTGATGGATATTATTTTGCAGGCTGTTGATGCAATTAATACCATGTTTGCGCAAACCCAGCAGGGCGAACAACAAGATCCCGCCGATTCAGGTTTGTTAGCGAGACTTAAAATGCTCAGTTCAGGTGCGCCTTTGCCATCTGAAGTCGCTTCTGTCAAGGTTGTAGAGCCAGAACCTGTTGTTGAAGTCATTATTGATACTCCTACCCTTCAAGAAATCCCTGCTGACATAAGTGATAACTCATCTTCCATTGAAAATACGTCTTCAAGTATCGATGATATCAATGATGCTGAATTTGAAGCTTTATTGGATGCGCTTCATGGTTCAGGAAAGGGACCTGCGGTCGCTGCTACCACATTTGTATCTGAGCCTGTTGCTGTCAAGCCTGCTGCACCAATTAAAACACCTTCAACATCAGGTGATGACATCACTGATGATGAGTTCGAGGCGTTACTGGATGAACTTCATGGTTCAGGTAAATTTAAAGCTGAGGCTGAAGTGCCTGTTAAGCCTAAGGTTGTGGCAACACCTGCGCCTCAACCGATTGTAGATGCTGATGAAATTACCGATGATGAGTTTGAGCGATTACTCGATGAACTCCATGGGAAAGGCGGAGCACCTGCGAAAGCTGAAGTAAAAGCGCCTACGCCCCCTGTTTCGACTGTAGCACCTACTGCTGCACCACATGCTCCTGCGCCAGTAAAAGCCGCAGTACCAGCTCCTGCCCCAGTCGTTGCTGCAAAACCTAAGGTGGAAATTGCGGTTGTCGATAAAGCACCTGCTAAGGCTAGCTCTGCGAATGTGCCTCAGGGTGAAACAACAGTACGTGTAGATACTGCACGACTCGACCAGATCATGAATATGGTGGGTGAGTTAGTGTTAGTGCGTAATCGATTGGTGAGCTTAGGCATCAGCCGTGATGATGAGGAGATGTCGAAAGCTCTCGCGAACTTAGATCTCGTTACTGCCGATTTGCAAGGCGCTGTGATGAAAACCCGTATGCAACCGATCAAGAAAGTGTTTGGTCGTTTCCCTCGGGTGGTACGTGATCTTGCTCGTACACTAAACAAAGAAATTGATTTGATCATGGTCGGTGAAGAAACTGACTTAGATAAAAACCTCGTTGAAGCGCTTGCCGATCCGCTCGTCCACTTAGTGCGTAACTCTGTGGACCATGGTATCGAGATGCCAAACGAGCGTGAAGCTAGTGGTAAGCCAAGAACGGGAACGATTACCTTATCTGCAAGTCAGGAAGGCGACCATATACTGCTGAAAATCGAAGACGATGGCGCAGGCATGGATCCTGAAAAACTCAAAAAAATTGCCATAAACCGTGGTGTGCTCGATGAAGATTCTGCTTCGCGGATGACAGACAGCGAAGCCTATAATTTGATTTTTGCACCAGGTTTTTCAACTAAAGTTGAGATTTCAGATATTTCAGGCCGTGGTGTTGGGATGGACGTGGTAAAAACTCGTATCACCCAGCTGAATGGCACTGTACATATTGATTCCATGAAAGGTAAGGGAACGATACTTGAGATTAAAGTACCGTTAACACTGGCGATTATGCCTACCTTAATGGTCGATGTCGCTAAACAAGTGTTTGCATTACCTCTATCTAGCGTGAATGAGATTTTCCATCTCGATCTCACAAAAACCAATATTGTTGATGGGCAATTGACTGTCATAGTGCGTAATAAGGCCGTACCTTTGTTCTATTTGGAACACTGGCTACATAGAAACAAAACGACCTTTAAACATGGCGATAAAAAGCATGGTCATGTGGTTATCGTGCAATTAGGCATGATGCAAATTGGTTTTGTAGTGGATGCCTTAATAGGACAAGAAGAGGTCGTTATTAAACCTCTTGGCGCTATGTTACATGGCACACCTGGGATGGCTGGTGCGACAATTACATCGGATGGTGGTATTGCACTGATCTTAGATGTTCCTGGATTGCTAAAGCATTATGCGAAAAGTAAGAGTTAGTTTCCAAGCTAAGGAATGGAATGGCCATTAAAGTATTAGTCGTTGATGACTCAAGTTTTTTCAGACGACGTGTTAGTGAAATAGTCAATCAAGATCCTGAACTGGAAGTTATCGCGACGGCCTCAAATGGGGCCGAAGCGGTGAAGTTGGCTGCTGAGCTTAATCCCCAAGTTATCACTATGGATATTGAGATGCCTGTCATGGATGGTATTACTGCTGTTCGTGAAATCATGGCTAAGTGTCCGACTCCGATCTTGATGTTTTCTTCTTTAACCCATGATGGCGCTAAAGCAACGTTAGACGCTTTAGATGCTGGTGCATTAGATTTTCTACCTAAACGTTTTGAAGATATTGCGACCAACAAAGATGATGCCATTTTATTGTTGCAACAAAGAGTTAAGGCATTGGGACGACGCAGAATGTTTCGTCCGATTGCACGTCCTGTGGTCGCGCCAACACCTAGTGCGCGTCCAACAGGTAGCGTTTTAGGTTCAACGAGTATATCGGCTCATACGCCTGTCGCAGCTCCTGTTAGAACGTCAACGGCAACGACGATTCGTGCAAGTGGTAAGCAGTATAAATTATTGCTGATCGGTACATCTACTGGTGGTCCGGTTGCGCTGCAAAAAATACTTACGCAGTTTCCGGCAAACTATCCGCATCCCATTCTATTAATCCAGCATATGCCTGCTGCCTTTACCCCTGCATTTGCGAGTCGTTTAAATGGCTTATGTAAGATTGAAGTGAAAGAGGCCGCTAATGGCGATCTTCTTAAACCGGGTTGTGCATATTTAGCGCCAGGTGGTATGCAAATGATGGTTGAACGTACTGGAACAACTGGCCGATTAAAAGTTATCGCTGGCAGTGCTGATATGAATTATAAGCCCTGTGTGGATATCACCTTTGCTTCTGCTTCTAAAGCCTTTAGTGGTGATGTGCTTGCTGTTGTATTAACTGGCATGGGGGCGGATGGCAGAGAAGGCGCACGGATGTTGAAAGCTGTAGGCGCTACCATTTGGGCGCAAGATGAAGCCAGTTGTGTGGTTTATGGTATGCCACAAGCCGTTGCGAGTGCAGGGATTGCCACCCAGTCAATAGCCTTAGACAACATGGCCGAATGTATTTTAAAAGAGTCTGTTCGTGTCTAAAAATCAATATCCGATGAGCACAAATAGTGTGCTCATCATCTTGTTGATGGGCATAGCCATTTTGGTTCTTGGTGCCTTAAGCCTTGATTACAAGCGTAAGAATAGTTTGCTGCAGGCGGATATAAAACGTTTGGAATCGACTCAGGTGCTGTTAATGGTACCTGACGAACAGGCTGAAGCCATTGCAACTTGGTTAGCGTCTCATCCCGATCAGACTAAAGCAATGTTGCAATTGGCGGCTCCTGGTGAGCAGAAGGCTGTAGCGATTGGTCCTGAGCCGGTACAAAATAGTATTCCGCCTTTGCTGGGCGAACCAGATACTGAAATAGATACGGCGAAGGAAAAAACTAATCTGGAATCCTCTATTCCTAAACAGCTTCAAGCGCCAGAAAAAGAGGTTAAAGCTGTTTCTCAGACAATTGCCCCCCAAAATGCAGAGATGCTGCCAGTGGTGATATCTGAGAATGCCGATGGTGTCAAAGTGATTAGTTTGCCCAATGGCGGCATTCGAGTCACGACCAGAAAAGAGCAGTAATTTTTAGAATTTGTGAACTCACAATTTTCTAGTTCATTAGCGTATTAACCAGTATAGGTAGGGGTTACTTCTTGAAAGTCTGGACCATAGCGAATCAAAAAGGTGGCGTAGGTAAAACCACGACGGTAGCGAGTTTAGCGGGAACTTTAGCTAAGCGTGGTAAGCGTGTTCTTATGATAGATACCGATCCACATGCTTCGTTAGGTTATTACTTAGGTATTGATTCTGAAGAGGTTCCAGGCTCGTTGTTTGATGTTTTTCTTGCCCATAAAAACCTTTCTAAGGAACTCGTTTTATCCCATGTTGTGCCAACCTTAGTCGATGGTTTAGATTTATTACCTGCAACTATGGCATTGGCTACCTTAGACAGAGCCTTAGGTCATCAAGAGGGAATGGGATTAGTACTACGTAATTTATTAGCACTGGTTGCTGATGATTATGATGTTGCTATCGTTGATTGCCCACCCGTACTCGGGGTATTAATGGTCAATGCGCTTGCGGCAAGTCAGCATATCATTATTCCTGTGCAGACGGAGTTTCTTGCCATTAAAGGGCTAGAGCGGATGATTAAAACAATGGAGTTAATGGGGCGATCTAAGAAGACGCGCTACAGTTACACAGTTGTGCCAACCATGTACGATAAACGCACCAAAGCATCACCTGCGGCTTTGCAAGTTCTTGGTGCCGAATACAGTGATACTTTGTGGAAAGACGTTATTCCTGTAGACACTAAGTTTAGAGATGCCAGTTTGGCACATTTACCAGCATCGCATTATGCGAGTGGTTGCCGCGGCGTTAAAGCCTATGAAAGATTATTAGATTTCTTATTAGTTGGGGAGTTTGGCCATGTCAAAATCGGTTGATGAAACTGTTTTTGATTTTTTCGCATTATTGCTACAGGAAGACGACAGTCCAAACCAGATTGTTTCCCCTCAAAGCATTGTAAAAGCAGACTCAAATCAAAATGTTGCCGTTAATCAAACGGAGGCAGCATTGCTCGATGCGGCTATTTTGGCTGAAAATGGTCGCACTGCCGCACCGCAGAATGTAGAGAAGGCCATAACGCCTACTGCGCAGTTGCAGCCAAAAGCTGTGCCGAGACAACATGAGTTTGTTGCTCCGGTAAGCCAGGTTGTAGCTCAAGTGAATAAGCAAGCGTTAGAGAAATTACTCGCGCCAGTACTAAAGACTGCAAGGTTAGAACCTATACCATCTTCAGTAGAGATAGCGCCACCTATTGATGTTCAACCTGTTGTGGTAGAAGTACCACAAGCTCAGCCTGTTGTTAATGAAACCTTTGTTGATGAAATCGTTGAGCCAGTGGTTGTGCCCGAAACACAAGTCGGCATTACGCCTCCTAGTGTGACAAAAGATTTGCAAGAAGTGCTCGATGATGAGTTTCAGGTACTATTCTTTAAAGTAGCAGGGCTGACATTGGCTGTGCCTTTGGTGAGTTTAGGCGGAATAGTAAAAGTTGAGCGGATAAACCACATCTTTGGTCGACCCGCATGGTTTCTTGGTGTACAGACGCATAGGGAGGAGCAATTGAACATTGTTGATACTTGTGCGTGGGTTATGCCAGAAAAATACACAGATAAACTGGCGCAATCAGTAAATTATCAATATCTTGTATTATTAGAAGGCAGTAACTGGGGATTGACTTGTGAGTCCTTGGTCAATGCGGTAAAAATTAATAAGTCGCAAGTCAACTGGCGTAGTCAAGCGGGTAAACGCCCTTGGTTAGCGGGTGTAGTGAAAGAACAGATGTGTGGCATTTTGCACGTACAAGCCTTAGTTGAAATGCTTAATGCGGGTTTAGGTTGTCAGGACTCAATTGGTTGAGGTAAACATGAAAGATACAAGAAATGTAGCAGCAGTCGCTGCAAGTAAAGATGATGCAGTATTACAATGGGTTACCTTTAAGTTGGACCATGAAACTTACGGTATCAACGTAATGCAAGTGCAGGAAGTGCTGCGTTATACTGAAATAGCTCCTGTACCTGGTGCCCCCTATTATGTACTAGGGATCATTAACTTACGTGGTAATGTCGTCACTGTAATTGATACCCGCTCACGTTTTGGATTACAGTCTGCTGAAGTTGATGATTCAACCCGAATCGTGATCATCGAAGCTGAAAAACAGGTCATTGGTATCTTAGTTGATAGTGTTGCAGAAGTGGTTTATTTGCGCCGCTCTGAAATTGACAATGCGCCTAATGTTGGAACGGAAGAGAGTGCTAAGTTTATTCAAGGCGTGAGCAATCGCGACAATGAATTACTTATCTTAGTTGATCTCGACAAATTATTGTCCGACGAAGAATGGGCCGAGTTGACTCAGATCTAATCAATGAGTGTGATAAGGCTGAATGATTAGAATTCATTCAGCCATTTTGTTTATTTGCGAATAAATCGATGATGTTGAGTATTTACGATTTATGGGTAGACGAAGTCTTTTTATCATAGCTTGAACAATGGCCAATTATATTGGTGACGTTAAGTGAGCACTTTGGAATAGATAACTCAATTGTAACCCAGCTCCAAATCTATGGCTTTGAGTGAGTATAAGGATTTTTGATGGGCGATGAATTTTTGATCGCAGCGTTAGTCTATGTCATCGCATGCTTAGGGTTAGTACTCTTTTTACAAAAGCAATTGAGTAAATTAAGAAGCAAAGTTGAGGCATTGACTGTGTTAGTTAAAGAGGGCGATCGGCAGCGAGAGTCTTTTAAACGCGAATTGCAAGAATTACGCAGTGGCACAATCGGTGTAGGCCGTCGTGTTATTGAATTAGAGAAACGCATATTGCAACAGTCTGAACGGATTGAAGAGACGACTCAACAGGATCCACAGGCAAAACTTTATACTCGAGCCATGAAGATGGTCGCGCTTGGTGCTGGCGTTGACGAGTTGATTAAGGAATGCGAATTACCTAAAGCTGAAGCCGAGCTGTTGATCCGTCTGCATCGTAAGTAATCGGTAGCCAATTGAACACTAAAAGCTAATTTTCTGAATTAGCTTTTTTATTTTATGCTTTCTCAACAATTTTTTTATGCATATTATTCCATTGCTCAGGAAATTTACCGTCGAGCATATACACAAATGCAATCAGTTCGGCGATAAGCAGGTAAAGCTCCTTGGGAATTTCCTCTCCTAACTCTAGCAATTGCAAAAAATGGCTCAGATGGGGATCTTGATGGATATAAACGCCGTTAGCCTTAGCTAAGGCAATAATTTCTTCTGCGATAAGCCCTTCACCAGTCGCAACTATTTTAGGAGCGTTACGGCCATCGTAGCTCAGTGCGACAGCTTGTTTAGGTTCACTCTCTTCGCTCATATTGTTATTCCCAATGTTTTGTATAATGAACTCAATATTAGTGTTGGAACATTGTCACTCATTAAGCTTTTGTCTTTACGAGGAAATGATCACCAGGTAATAAGGTTGCTGGTACTTGCGCTATTTGAGTTGATAATTCACCAGGCGTAAAACCCAGTTGTGATAGTTTTTGGCTTAAGGGCGTTAAAAAGTTATTAACCTTATTAAGTAGTATCTGACTATTGCCTTTAAACTGGATATCTAATTGTTGATTGTGGTTTTGGGCTGAAATCAGCAGAGGTCCTTGTGCTAGATTAAACTTCAGTTGTAAACGCCATCCCATTTTTTTATCTGGGTCATCAGGATCGGCTTCTTGCTCAAATTTCCCTTCCAGTTGCTCCTGTCGTTGGTTAATGCCATAGGGCAGGGCGAAGAACCACACTAAATTGCCTGCGCTCTCATTACTTGCCTGTTGGTATAAATGCAGGTTAGAGGCTAATAGTCCCATGCTATCAAGGCCTCCTGCTTTGCTCAGTTGCCTAAGTAGTTTAGTGGAGAAGCCCACTCTAGCTTGTAACTGTTCAAGGTAGTCGGCAAGCTTTTTGCTCACGGAACTCGAATTGTTATTGGCTTTAAAGCCAAGTAGCAGCTGAAAAAGTGAGGTAATTGCACTCCCATTCATGAGCATTGAGGCTTGATTTGATTGAGGCGTAGCAAGATTTAGACTCGCTAGACCGAGAATATTGGCTTTGAGCTCATCGATATCATTTAATTGGCTCAGTGGTGGTAGCCCTATATGCGGTAGGTGTTTCAATAACTCAGATGCTAAATTCGAGCTACTATTAGAACGAGATAACTCAATAGGAAGTGCCCCCGCTTTATTGAACGCTTTTTGTAAGACATCAGCCACTTTTACCGAAGTGTCAGTCTTAGCATCATTGCCTTGTTGTTCACTCTTTTGGCTACTGGATCCTAAAATATTATTAAGTTTGTTTATGTCTGTAGGACTCACACTTAGGATTTCTTGTGACGTTTTTGAGCCTTGAGATAACCCGTTTTTGCTATTTACGTTTTCACCCATTTGTGATGCCGGTGATTGACCCATAAGCCGATTTTCAAGGGCTGAGTTTTGGGTGCTGATCTGACCTAAGTCTTTAGTTGTTGGCGTTATGACTTGCGCGTTAGAGATATTCTGTGAGCCAATCGCAGTAGGCGCTGATGGAACATCACCTTTATTTTGAAGCTGCATAATATCGACTTTAGCCGTGATAATTTGTTTTGTGGGCTCAGGTAAAAAGTTGATATTTTCGAGTTTTTTTAGAAAGGACGCAATGATCTGGGCTGGTTCAATTTTCGCGATCACAAGATCAGAAGATGGTTTATTTGTGGGAACCTGAGTTTCATTTACTGGCGCCCCAATTATGATTTCGAGTTTGCTCTGTATTGGGGTGAGTAATAAAATAGGGCGCCCTTGTTGAAAGGCTATTTTCGCGATGAATTCACCTTGATTCAGCTGGGGTCCACGATCTTGTGCTACAACGGTACCATTAGCAAATTGAAACTCCTTGTTAACTATAGTGACGTTGGGTAATGAATAGCCCTGTGTGCGAGCCGCGAGCGCTGAAAGCTGCGTCTGAGAGATGCCATTTTGTTGTGCCAGATTGATCACTGCTTCAGGAATTTTCAGTACGAGAGGTGTCGCTAACGCGAGTAGTTGGCTAGTGGAGTTTTGCACTATTGTAGTTGGAGTTGAGCTGTTCTGCGCATTGGGTGTGACTAAAAAGCTATTAGCAGTCAACAATATTTGCCGCTGTTGAGCATTAACTAGCTTTAAATTATATTCTGTACCGTTTAGAATAATACTATCTCCCTCAGGTGATGTTTGCACCTGAGCCGGAATGGGGCGTGGCGTAGCATTGAGGGCATCAGTGTTAGCCATCGCAGTGTTTAACTGCGAATTTTGACTGCTGACAAGTGGAATCGACTCCATTTAATGACCTTATATAGTTTATCCTGCGATACATTCGTTTAGTAAAATTAACAATTGACCAATTTTTTTTGCCAAGTATGCTTATGCGCCTTGTGACAAAGGAACTGTCATACTGGATAGTATGCCACTAAGACGAATTATCTTTATATCGTCATTTTTGTATTGTCACTTTAGCGAAAATTTGATGTCTAAACTGTACATTTATATTAAGAGAGCGATATGAAGTTAAAATGGATGGGATTTTCTTTGGGGTTAATGCTGTTGCCTAAAGTGCAATCGGCTGAAGTATCCCTACCAGATACCATTCAGCAGGAAACACCTGCTAAGGTACAAATTACCTATGATGATCCCCGCGATCCGTTCGAAGGCTTTAACCGAGCTATGTGGGACTTCAACTATCTCTACCTAGATAGATATTTATATCGTCCTGTAGCCCATGGTTATAACGATTATATTCCTACGCCTGCTAAAACAGGTATCAATAACTTTGTGCAGAATTTAGAGGAACCTAGCAGCTTAGTAAACAATGTGCTGCAGGGTAAGTGGGGCTGGGCAGCTAATGCTGGTGGACGCTTTACAATCAATTCTACTGTCGGCTTATTAGGTGTCATTGATGTCGCTGAAATGATGGGTATGAGCCGCAAGCAAGATGAGTTTAATGAAGTGCTGGGTTATTATGGGGTGCCTAATGGACCTTACTTCATGGCGCCATTTGCGGGTCCTTATGTTGTGCGAGAACTCGCGTCTGATTGGGTTGATGGTCTATACTTTCCATTGTCTGAGTTAACAATGTGGCAATCCATTGTTAAATGGGGACTTAAAAACCTTCATTCTAGAGCATCAGCAATCGATCAAGAGCGACTTGTTGATAATGCACTCGATCCCTATGCCTTTGTCAAAGATGCATATTTACAACACATGGACTATAAAGTCTATGATGGTAATGTCCCTCAAAAGCAAGATGATGATGAGTTGCTCGATCAGTATATGCAGGAGCTTGAGTAACCCTATTGGCCGTACTTGACAGCATTTGTCTTTAGTCATCAAATGCTAGCCTTGTTAAATTTTGTTATTGGCATATTCACTTGAGTAATGGCTATGCGATGAACTTTATTCGGGAACCTTTATGGCGTTAAATGGTGTTGCGGTTCTTTTAGTTGAAGATGACCCCGTGTTTAGGCAGATTGTTGCAAGCTTTCTCGATAGCAGAGGTGCGCAAGTTACACAAGCCTGTGATGGTGAACAAGGATTGTCAGTTTTTAAATCGCAGCGCTTCGATATTGTTCTTGCAGACTTGAGTATGCCTAAGCTCGGAGGGCTCGATATGCTTAAGGAAATGACAAGGTTAGCGCCTTTAGTGCCTTCTATCGTGATCTCGGGTAATAATGTCATGGCTGACGTCGTAGAAGCATTACGCATTGGCGCAAGTGATTATCTCGTTAAGCCAGTATCTGATTTATTTATTATTGAACAAGCCATTAAACAAAGCCTTCATAGTTCTTACATTGATGATACTCAAGCCGCAGATTTTGACGCGCTATCCCACCAAGAATTAAGTGATAATCTAGCATTGCTTGAGCAAAGTGTTGCTGCGGCAAAACAAGTTCAGCAACAACTCTTTCCCGCTTCAAATATTAGTTATCCGGCAGCCAAGGTTGACTATAGCCTTTATAAAAATAGCGATATAAGCAGTTATTTCATTGATTCAACTATGGTAGGTAGTGATTACCTGATTATGTACATGGCCCATTTGTACCCAGAGGATAATCGAGCTGCGTTTGCCTGCGTTCTGCTGAGAAGTTTTGTTAATCAAAAGCTTAAAGATTTTAGGAATGGTCAGAGTCAAAGCATTATTGAGCCTTTTAACATGATGAGCTATTTGAACGAGCGTTTAGTGAAATCCGGTCTCGATATCAAAGCCGATATGATTTATGTTGCCATTGAGCTAACTAAGTACCGTGCAGCTATTGCACAGGCGGGTAAGGGGCTGCGTTGTTATCTGCGTAATGACGAGGGATTAAGCCCGTTAGCACTGTCTGAGAGTCTTCAGCTTGGCGTGTTAGACTGGGGTAAACCGAGCATTCAGTTCCGAAGTATTTTACCGCAAGAACAGTTGTGTATTGCGACAAGTGAGCCTGAGCATAAACAAGCTTTACTTGATAACAAGTTTAAGGGCTTAGTCTATGATGCAACGCTACCTGCTGGTGGTTTTCTACAGTTAAGCCTTTAGTTTTTTTGACGCTTTGGCGAAATTGAGTATACCGAATAGCTGACTTAACAAAAACGCCTTACTCTTGCGAGTAAGGCGTTTCGTTTTGACTGTTAAAACAGTTGAACAGGATAATTAACGTTTTATCGCTTCATGTTCAGCCGTCACTGCAATTTCACTTTCTAAGGCTTCGGCTTCAGTATGATGCTTGGTTTCTGCGCCATGCATCCAATCGACTAATTTGTCAGCCATAAAATACAGGATCACGCCAGACAGAGCAGCTGTAATCGCAATACCAGAGAAGATCGCCATTGCATTAGCCAGTTGCTCTTCTTTCTCTCCACCATGGCCGATGAATGAACCTACCACACCGCCAATCTTGTTAGCTGCTGCAACGAATAGGAACCAAGCTCCCATCATCAAAGAGGCAATACGCAGTGGTGCTAGCTTAGTCACCATAGATAAGCCTATGGGCGATAAGCAGAGCTCACCCATAGTGTGGAAGAAATAAGCGCCCACTAACCACCACATGCTCGACTTAACAGATGCATCGCCACCCATTTGCATTACTGCACCTATCATAAATAGGAAGCCGATAGCGAGTAAGACCAAGCCAAGTGCAAATTTCACCGGAGAGTTAGGTTCATTCTTGCCTAAACGGATCCAGATAGAAGCAATTACAGGGGCAAATAATACAATGAAGATAGCGTTTAACGATTGGAACCAAGTGGTAGGTACTTCAAAGGTGCCAACCATACGATCGGTAAACTCGTTAGTGAACAAGTTCATTAAACCGCCCGCTTGTTCAAAGCCCGCCCAGAAAATAATCGTGAATAAACCCATTACCATGATGACCTTAATACGATCACGTTCGACTTTGGTCAGTGGTTCCTTACGCACTTCGCCTTTCTCTTCCGCTTTTTGTTTTTCAAGTTTAGCGGCTGGCACTCTTCCTATATCGCCTAAGTATTTCTGCGCGAATAAAAATTGGATGATTAAAGAGAAAATCATCCCCACACCCGCACAGAAGAAGCCCGCTTGCCAGTTGTTAACAAACACTTCTTTACCATCGATAATAGAAGCATGGCCGAAGTTAGTGTAAGCCCAAGCGACGATAAAACCTGATAATGCTGCACCTAAGTTGATGCCCATGTAGAAAATCGTAAACGCGCCATCACGACGGTGATCGCCTTCTTCGTAGAGATCGCCCACCATAGTGGAAATGTTTGGCTTGAACAAACCGTTACCCAGAATGAGGGTACCTAGACCAATATAAAATACAGTAGTTTCTAGACCAGGGATCCAGCTATGCGGCGCAGCAAGCAAGAATTGACCTGCGGCCATTAACGCCCCACCAAAATAAATGGCTTTGCGTTGACCCAGTATGTTATCGGCTAACCAACCACCAATAAGTGGCGTCAAGTAAACCAAACCTGTGAATGTGCCGTAAAGTGACAAAGCTTCAGCTTGAGTCCATCCTAAGCCATGTCCACCATCACTTTGCACTCTATCAACGAGATAAAGCACCAAAATGGCACGCATTGCATAATAACTAAATCGTTCCCAAAGTTCTGTTGTAAACAGCAAGAACAATCCCTTGGGATGCCCAAGCATCGTTCCTTGTGGTTTTGCTACGCTCATGAAGTCTTCCACCTTAAGCTCGTGATTGCCTGTGGGCCCCTGAAACAGGATGATGTCACCACAGAAAAATGGTTGTTGCTCGTCCCAATATCGCCTGCAGGTTTAATCAACCATTAATTCCTGCTATAGCATTCATTAATTGTTGATTAACCGCTAGTTACGTATGGGTTATTGTTACGTTCTTATAATAAAAGTAATGTATTTAGCGGTAAAATGAGTATTTTCGCTAAAATCCCACCTTATATACCCCTTAAAAGCAACCAAAGTCAATTTTGGTAAGCTAAGTGGTGACATTATCAGCAGTATAGTGTTGTGATTTTAATTATGAATTAGTTAATGTGAGCGTCATTGTATGCATACCGAGCGAGAGACTGGAATAGTCGAAAAATTACTTCCACCGACTTGAGCATCTTTGCTATGATTGCGACCCGTGAATGGACGTCACTTATTTATAGGGTAGTGAGATTAGCTTATGAAGGCATGGTACCTTTTGTATTGTAAACCTCGTAGTGAAGCGAGAGCACAACAGAACTTAGCACTTCAAAATTTAGAGACGTATTTGCCTATGGTCTCTGAAGAGAAATCTCAGCGCGGGCGCAAACAAGTCTGTCGTGTACCACTCTTTCCTAATTATTTATTCATCAATTTTGACCCAAGTCAGACAAGTGTCAGGCAGGTCCATTCTACTCGTGGCGTTAATCGAATCGTCAATTGTCAAGAGAAAATGACGCCTATTGACGACAGAATTATCCATGCCATTCGCATGAAAGAACTAACGCCTTCCCAAACAGTATTAGCCGAAGCATTAGAGCTGAAAATGGGGGAAAAAATTCGTTTTACAGATGGCCCCTTTGTTGATCTCGAAGGCATTTTTCAAGAAAAATGCCCAAACAAACGTTGCCATGTTCTTTTTAACATTATGGGGCAGATAAAGACGGTTACTGTGCCACAGCAAAGTGTGGAACGAATTTGTGTTTAAGTGCACAAGTACAAACCTGTTTGTAGGAGTAATGCTGAGTATTCTGTAAGATATTAGCCATTCTCGAAGTTAGTAAAATATTTACCAAAGTGACAGGGTGTTTAATATTTACTTAAAAATCAATTGGTTGATTTTGTTTGAGGTTTGTTGTTACATTTTTAAAAATGTAACCTGTTAAGGTGTGACCTTAAAAACGACTGTTTGAACACTAAGTGTTCTATGGGTAGTGAATCTTTGAAGTAAGATTCGGTAATCATAAAGTTAGAATATAAGCTCTTATCTTAAGTGTTTGCATCCTATGGTTAAGGTGTTTTACTAACGTAACTAGATTTAGTTACGTTCTGTAACTGAATGAGTCTAGAGCTTAGCTATTTTTGTAAAATTGTTTTATGTTAATGAAAAATATGAATTTTCGCATCGCGAAGGGCAATATAGAAGCCGCAATCTATGGGCGGTAGCGTGTCTGAAAGCAAAGAAAGGACGGCCTTCGGTCTGCTAGAACGCCACTGCGTGGCTCTAGGTCGCTTAGCGCTAGACTCTAGCTATCGCGCAGCGATGCTCTGCTTTTTCTAGCAGGGCGTAGCGCGCTCTAGCCGCGTAGCGTCCTAGGCTCTAGAAGGAGCTAGCGACGCTCTGTTTTTTCTAGCAACTCTGCTTTTTATCATTTTAAATCCAATCGGAGATATCTGGTGTTACAACAAATCAAAAAATTCATCATAGTAGGCCTTGGCGCCACAATATTGATGGGCGCTCAGGTTCATGCCGTTACGCCATCTCCACAAATGATTGAGCAGTTCAAGCAATTACCGAAATCTGAACAGGCAAGGCTTGCTAAGCAATACGGTATTGATCCTAATATGCTTTCAGGCTCTGCGGCCCAAACTCAGGTTACAAATCCTGAAGTAGTAGGGGAAAGAGACACCAATCCTCGTGTGTCTGATGCCGATAAAAAAGCGGCTAAAGCTGAGTTAGATTTTTCTGAAGATCCCAGCAAAATAAAATTGCGTCGTTTCGGTTATGAGATGTTTGCTGGTGAACCTAGCACATTTGCACCTGTGTCAGATGTACCGGTTCCGGGAGAGTACCTCGTTGGTCCAGGTGATAACATTAAAGTTCAGCTTTATGGTAAAGAAAATAAAGAGTATGACCTCGTCATTAACCGTGAGGGGGTTATCCAGTTCCCTGAGCTAGGTCCAATACCAGTCATGGGGCTTAGTTTCTCTGAACTCCGAGACTCTTTATCCCAGCGTATTAGTGAGCAAATGATCGGTATTGAGTCCAACATCACTATGGGTGAGTTGCGCTCGATACGCATCTTTGTAGCCGGTGATGCCTATAAACCCGGTTCGTATACGGTTTCAAGCCTGTCAACAATCACTCAGGCATTATTTGTTGCTGGTGGCGTTAACGAGATCGGTTCATTACGTAATGTACAGCTGAAACGTAATGGCAAACTAGTTGGTACTTTAGATCTTTATGACCTGTTAATGCGAGGTGATGCCTCGGGGGATTTAAGACTCCATTCTGGTGATGTGGTGTTTATTCCTTCTATCGGCGGCCTTGTAAGCGTAACTGGCGAAGTAAGACGCCCAGCCATTTACGAGCTAAAACACAATGAGAGCATGGCTGACGTTATCGCAATGGCCGCAGGGTTAAATACAGGAGCATATCCTAAAAGCAGTTCAATAGAGCGTTATAATAGTAAATCTTTGAAAAGCATAGTGAATGTAGACTTAACTTCTGAGCAAGGTCGAAATACACCAGCCAAAGCAGGTGATATTGTTCGCGTGAAAAGTGCGTCGGAGCAATACGAGAGTGCCATCACTATAGCCGGTGCTGTTGTTCGTCCGGGTAAATATCAATGGTTTGCCGGTCAAAAAGTGAGTGACGTATTGCCTTCTCTGTGGGGAGATTTAGCGGCTTCTGCTGATCTCGATTACGCAATCGTGATCCGTGAAGTGAATCAGTACGGTGATATTGAAGTGCATCAATTCTCACCAGGGAAAGCAATTAGTGCTAAAGAAAGTGGCCAAGACCTTAGCTTAAATGCGCGAGATAAAATCATTCTGTTTAATTTTTCAGATGATATACAGAACCGCTATGAGCTAAATAAATTAGTAAAAGAGCGTGTTGAAAAAGTCACTTCTTTAAATACAAGTAATCTTTTAGGTTCAGATTTATTTAAAGCGGGCTTTGTGCAACTCGATAAAACTAAGTTATCGCAACGTACCGATCTTGCTGGTGTAGTACTAACAGATAAGAAAGAGTCTGAAGAAGCTGAGGTTGTTAAAGGCGTTGTCAATAAAATGTTGGCTAATTTATTTGACGATATAGAACTACTTAAACTCAGTAATCAGATGGGCCGTCAAGAGTTACTCTACCCAGTAATGGTTAAATTAAATAGCCAAGGGCGAGCAGGCTCCGGTATCCAAATTGTTGCTATTGATGGACAGGTAAGAGAGCCCGGAGTATATCCACTGACTGTGGGTGCTAGGGTGAATGATTTAGTGATCGCTGCAGGTGGTTTAAAAGAAGGTGCTTATACCGCTAGAGCTGAATTAACCACTACCTCAACCGATATCAATGGTTCGAGAATTAAGCATAATAATCTTGATTTAACACAAGCTTTGCAAGGAATTGAAACTGCCAATATCCGTTTAACTGGGCGTGACATGCTAACAGTGATGACGACTCCGGATTGGCAAGAATCTAAAGTTGTTGAAATCCGAGGCGAAGTAAAATTCCCTGGGCGCTACAATATCCGCCGCGGTGAAACACTTAACGATTTAATCGCTCGTGTGGGTGGGTTTACTGAATATGCTTATTTGCCATCAGCTGTATTTGTGCGCGAGTCTGTTCGTAAGCAAGAGCAAATTGAGATTAAAAAGTTAGCCGATCAATTGCGTCGAGATATAGCCACACGAGGTGTATCGCAGGATGGCACTATGGTCAATTATGCAGATGCGCAATTGATGTTGGCTGATTTAGAAAATATAAAAGCGGTAGGACGTCTTGTTGTCGATTTAGCGGCAATTTCATTAGGGATTGAACAAGCGAATATACAGCTTGAAGATGCCGATATCCTTTATGTTCCATCGACTAAACAAACCATTGCAGTGATGGGAGAGGTTCAGCACCCAGCAACTCACAGATTCAAAGATGGCTTAACTTTGGACCAATATTTAGCTATGTCCGGTGGTGCGCGTAAACGCGCTGATGAAGACCGCACTTACGTTATCCAAGCAAATGGTTCAGTACTCATGCCTGGTCGTTCGAGCTGGTTTACTAGTGAAGACCAGTTGCAAGCGGGTGATACCATTATTGTGCCATTAGATACGGAATATAAAGATAACCTAAGTCTCTGGACACAGATCACGGGCATTATCTATAACACCGCCGTAGCTGTATCAGTTATCGCAGGGCTTTAAAACGAAGATGCTAGGACGCTTGCAAGCTCGCTCTAGGACCTAGAACCTAGGACCTAGAATCTAGAACGGCCTTCGGCCTCTAGGACCTTCTCTAATTAAGGAACATCATGCGATTTGAACAATTGGATGTTTGGAAACGCGCTTGTCGCCTTTCATGTGATGTTTATAAGGAACTTAAAAATTGCCGAGATTATGGGCTCAGAGATCAAATGACCAGAGCGGCAGTTTCTATTCCCTCAAACATTGCAGAGGGGGAAGAACGTGAATCAACCGCTGAATCTGCAAGGTTTCTTTATTTTGCAAAAGGCTCATCAGGCGAACTGATAACGCAAATATATATTGCGATAGAAATTGGTCTGATAGACAAGCAAAACGGAATGACTCTTATCAAAGAGGCTAAAGAAATTTCAGCAATGATTGCTTCTTTGATAAAAAGACGAAAAGGCAGTGTCCGAGAAGAGTTCGCAGATTATAAAAGTACATAGAATCTAGGAACTTCTTTAAATATCTTTAAGCTTTCCTAGGGTCTAGCACCTAGGATCTAGGACCTATAACCTAAAAAAATGAACACACAAATTACTCAAAATCCAAATACATATAAAACAGACGCGCAATTCCCTCAAACCACAAGCGATGACGAAATCGATCTTCGTGAATTATTCTCTGTCATCTGGCAAGGCAAATGGTTAATCATTGCCATTACAGCTGTATTCGCTATTGGTGCAGTTATTTTTGCCATAAAACAGCCAAATATCTATAAATCTGAAGCCCTGCTTGCGCCTGCGTCAGAGGAACAAGGTGGCGGTTTAAGCGCTTTAGCATCTCAATTTGGCGGTTTAGCTAGCCTTGCGGGAGTAAATCTCGGCGGTAAAGGTGGTACTGATAAAACTGAATTGGCAATTCAAGTATTAAAGTCTCGTCAATTTACCAGCGAGTTTATTCAAAAGCACAATATTCTTGCCGATTTAATGGCGGCAGAAAAGTGGGATAGGGATGCGGATAAAATTATCTATGATCCTGAGCTATACAACGAGCAAACCAATACTTGGGTGCGCAAAGTGGAAGCGCAATTTAAGCCTGAACCGTCAATGCAAGAGGCCTATAAAGCCTTTAGCAAAATGATTGTTGTCAATAAAGCCAAAGATACGGGGATGGTGACTTTATCGGTAGAGCATTTATCCCCAACAGTTGCCCAACAGTGGGTTACTTGGTTAATTCAAGACATTAATAAAGTGATGAAGGAGCGTGATGTAGCTGAAGCGCATCGTAGTACTGAGTTTTTAAATAAACAAATCGCTTTCACCAATGTTGCCGATATCAAAACCGTGCTTTACAAATTGATTGAAGAGCAGGCAAAAACCATTATGTTTGCCGAAGTTCGTGATGAATATGTATTTAAAACCATTGACCCCGCATTAGCGCCTGAAGAAAAGGCAAAGCCTAAACGTGCTCTAATTTGCGTGTTCGGTACACTGCTTGGCTGTATGTTAGGCGTGATGTTTGTGTTGGTAAGACATTTTATGAGGAAAGAGCATCTAGAATCTAGAATCTAGATGCTCTGCATTATCCGTCATCCTCGCGACCGACTGTTTTGATGTAGTAGGTAGAATAACGCTGGGAACAGTTATCGATAGGGTGAGGCAGTTTTAGTTGTGTACTATCACTCGCAGCCTTCTACAATATATAAAATGTCTCGCACAAATTAAATTGGTGAGATGTATATGTCTAATTGTTCATCTCCATTGTAATTGAATTAATTAAATTAGGGTTTAGTAATGAATAGGAAGAAAGTTCTTACTGTATTTGGTACCCGTCCAGAAGCGATAAAAATGGCACCATTGGTTCATGCATTAGCTCAAGATGAACGTTTTAATGCAAAGGTATGTGTAACCGCACAGCATCGAGAAATGTTAGATCAAGTGTTGTCGCTTTTTGAAATAACCCCTGATTATGATTTGAACTTAATGCAAGCAGGGCAGACACTAAATGAAATTACTGCGCGGATTTTGCTTGAACTAAAACCAGTATTGCAAGAATTCAAGCCTGATGTTGTATTAGTGCATGGAGATACTGCAACAACTTTTGCAGCAAGTTTAGCTGCCTATTATGAGCAAATTGCTGTAGGGCATGTTGAAGCCGGTCTTCGTACTGGTAACATCTATTCACCATGGCCAGAAGAGGCAAATCGTAAGCTCACTGGAGCATTAACTAAATACCATTTAGCGCCTACTGAAACTTCTAAACAAAATTTACTCCAAGAAAATTATCCTGAGGAAAACATTATCGTTACTGGTAACACGGTAATCGATGCACTGCTGATGGTTAAAGCCAAAATTGAGCAAGAGAATGAACTTAAGGCCCAACTGGCTTCACTCTTCCCTTTTTTAGATCAATCTAAAAAATTAATATTAGTGACTGGCCATCGTCGTGAAAGTTTTGGTGGTGGTTTTGAACGAATATGCGAGGCATTAGCAATAACGGCAAAAGCTAATCCGAATGTGCAGATTCTTTATCCTATGCATTTGAATCCAAATGTTCGCGAACCAGTAAATCGTATTTTGGATAATATTGATAACATTATCTTAATTGAACCACAAGAATATCTCCCTTTTATTTATCTGATGATGAGAAGTTATATTATTTTAACAGACTCTGGCGGTATTCAAGAGGAGGCACCATCGTTAGGTAAGCCTGTTCTTGTTATGCGGGATATTACAGAGCGTCCTGAAGCTGTTATGGTTGGCACAGTGAGATTAGTCGGAACAAGTGTAGACAAAATTGTTTCTAGTTTAAATGTATTGTTAAATGATGCTGATGAATATGAATCTATGAGCAGATTACATAATCCATATGGTGATGGTGCAGCAAGCTTAAGAATTTTGGACGCTTTACTCAATTGATTTAAAACTAGATAATAAGACATATTTTAAAACTACACATTGAGTCACGCGTTTAGTTATTTATTAAAGTTAATTTTGCTAATTGGTTGGATTTTATGAGTGCTAAAAAAACAAAAGTTTGTATTTTGTATGGTGGTTATTTGAAAAATGGCGGTGGTGTTGTTACACATATAAAAGAATTGCAGTTATTTCTTCACGATAGGGATGTAGATGTAGAAGTTTTCTCGATGGATTCTATATCAAAATTTTTTCAGTTCGCGATTATTGGCTCGCAGTTTTTATTAAAAAAAATTGATGCAATTACTGCTTATAAAATTAGGATGTTGTTAACTAGATTTGTGTATTTTTATAAAATCCCTCAATCTGATTATTATTTCTTAGAGGATTACATGTTCATATATAAAAAGAATAAAGGACGGCAAACATTATTCTTGCATGCATTGAAAGTTGATAACATGTATGATTATATAATAACGGAAGAGAAAATGAATGACTTTTTAAATTGGGAAAAGAGTTATTTAAAAGATTGGCTTGATATAACCTATACGGTGTCTAAATCTTATTCAAAGCATGTTGCTTCAAAGTTAAAGGTGGATGATATTAAAGTAATTAATAATTTTATTAATTTTAATGGGGAAGTTGCAAATTTAAATAAACCTGTTAGTCGGAATATACTATTTGTTGGTAATCTTGAGGAAAGGAAAAATCCATTCTTTTTCATTGATGTTTTATCTAAAATGAGGGAAAGTTTTGATACGGCATTCATTGTTGGAAGAGAGGTAAGCATTTCTTATGAACAACTTAAAATATATGCTGAGTCAAAATTAATAAATGATAAAATTAAATTTTTACATCAAGTAAATAAAGAGCAGCTATTCAAATTGATGGATAAATGTGATGTATTAGCAATGCCGTCGCTAAAAGAGTCTTTTGGGTTTGTGATGCTGGAAGCTAAATTAAACAACATGAAGGTAATTGCATCACACGGACTTGAAGTACCCAATGAGTTAGTTGATAAATTCTGTCATTTGAATGTAAATGATTGGGTTTTATGTCTAACTGAACTGCTAAATCGTGATAACTCAACGTCTATTGATAAAGAAGTACTTGAAAATTTTACACAAGAGTATTTTCAAAGAAAAATAATAGAAAATGATATTTTTAATTCTTTAATGGTCATTAAACAATGAATTCATGTGCGATTAGTGTTGTAACGATAACATTTAACTGCCAAGAGAAAGTAGAGGGTACATTAAAGTCGGTGCTTAGGCAGGATTCTCAAGCTTTTGAATACGTAATAGTTGATGGAGGATCAACTGATGGTACTTATGAAAAGATAAAGGAATATAGTTGCAAATTCAAAAATAGAGGTATTAATCTTATTCATTGTAGCGAGAGAGATCATGGTATATATGATGCCTTAAATAAAGCTATAGGAATGTGTTCAGGTCAATGGATTATTTGTGTTATGGCTGGTGATTTTCTTTATGAAAATTCTACGCTTTCAAAGTTTTTTTTGGAATTCAAAAGTAGCAATGTAGACATTGTTTATGGTGATTCCGAGTATTATACTAATGGAATAACTAAGCGTTTACCGGCAATTGATGATGTAGTTCAAAATTTGTGGAAAGGGCCATTATTCAGACAAGGGTCAATGTTTGTTTCTCGTGATGTTTATAATCATAATCATTACAAAGTAACACATGATTTAAGGATCGCTGCTGACTTTGATTTTATCTTTGACATGTTCGTTCAAGGAAAGAAATTTGCGAAATTTAACAATGTAATCACTGTATTTGAGTTAGATGGAGTTTCAAATGATGGTGTTAGACAAGTTATGGACAATAAGCTTATAGTTTCTAAATATTTAAATGGTTTAAATAAAAAACAAGCTTTTTACTACCGAAAGGTTTTGTTAAAACAAAAGATACTCAATCTAACTGAGAGATTGAAGTTGTTGAAAATCTACAGACAAATTCGTTCTTTTTTTGAACACTATGTTTGCAATCATATTGTGAATAAGATCCCATTTTATTCAATTAGACATTTTTTTTACAGAAAAATTAAAGGCGTTTTAATCGGCTCGCGATCTTCGATACATTTAAATACATTCATCGATAGTGTAAATGTATCCTTAGGTAATAATTCAACAATCGGCCGTTCAACATATTTAGATGGTCGAGGTGGTTTAGTAATTGGTGATAATGTTTCAATTTCTCCTCGTGTCAATATCATAACGGCACAACATCATGTTAATTGTGAGTTTTTTTCTAACGAGATCAAGCGAGTAAAAATTAATGATTACGTTTGGATAGGTACTGGGGCTATTATCTTACCTGGTGTGGAACTTGGTCGTGGAGCAGTTGTTGCAGCTGGGGCCGTTGTATCAAAAGATGTTGGAGAGTTTAATATTGTCGCAGGAAATCCTGCAAGACTGATAGGAACTCGTAACAAAAATTTGGTTTACAGTGCGACTTGGCTCAAAGGTTTTGATTAATGGCTTATATAATTTTCATTCTTTTTGTGTATAACTTTCATGTACTCAAGCGCAGTGAAAATATATCTTTTGTTTTTCTTTTGTTTTCCCTTGTTTTATTTTCTGGCACTAGACTTGTGACAGGTTGGGATTGGTGGGAATATGAATTATTTTTCGACTCGCTTCCTACATTTAACGAAGCATTTCTAACTTATAATAACGATTTTTTTAATCATTTTTTCGAACCAGGATTTAAATTTTATACTCTAATATTAAAAAGTATTTTCAATAATTTTGAAATTTTCTTGTTTTTTAGCTCCTTAATTTCAATTTCTCTTGTAGGTATTTCAATAAAGAGAATTGCACCTTATCCATTTGAATCATTATTGCTCTATGTCGTAATTATATATTTATATGTTGAATTTAGTGTTGTAAGACAATCAATTTCCATTGGTTTTTTTATATTTAGCCTAAAATATATAAAGGAACAGTGCTTCTATAAATATTTTATGTGTTGCATAGTTTCTGGTTTATTTCATGTCAGTGGTTTTTTATTGTTATTTTTATATTTTATTTTAAATAAAAACTTCAATAAAAAGTTTTATCTTACATTTATTTTGTTAGGTTTTTTTGCTTTTAATTTAAATTTCATAAGCTTAGTGTTGTCTCCCTTAATACCTCATTTGGGACCTATTTCGTGGAAGTTACTTGAATATATTCAGTCAAATGCTCGTGAGATGTCACTGGGAGTTGTGGAAACATTTGTTATAACTATTGTATTTGTTCTTTTAAACAGTAAAATTAAATTAATGGTAAATGGATATGGTAAGATCTTCCTCAATATGCAATTGGTTTCATTTTTTTTGGTTTTTTATTGTCATGAGGTTTTTATCATGGCGGATAGATTTAAATTTTACTTTCTATTTTCTATAGTATTTATTTTCCCAGAATTGTTACGCATGTGCAAATTGCAAAATAAAAGAATTTTTGTTTCGCTTTCATTAGTTGTATTATCAATTCATTTTTCCTTAAAACCTTTTAAGACGGAGTCTAATCAAATTGTATATTTTCCATATCATTCATTTTTGTTAAATTCTGATGATGAAATTAGTCAACTTAAAATAAATAAAATGAGAGCTATAAATGATATTATTGAGTGAAGTTAACATGGTTGGTGAAGAACATTTATCATTTAATTCAGCTTTTGTAAAAAAAATACGTGAAACTGAAAATGTTGTGCTATTTTGTGAAGAAAATCATTCTTCAAAGCTTGATGTAAAACTGATAGAGAAAATCACGTTTAAAGAAACGACGTTAAAAGGTCATGTTCGAGATGTTTTTAGGTTTTGGTTGGTTTTAAGATCTTTTTACTTATGTAAGAAAAGAAACATTCACGAGTTAATTTTTTTATCTTTACATCCTCTTTCTCAAATTTATTTGTCCATACTTTCTCATTTTTTTACTAATACTTCTATTAAATTAGTGTTGCATGGAGAACTAGAAAGTTTTGTACCTCAAAGTCCTTATAAGTTAAGGCGTAGTTTGCTTAAATTAGCTTTTATTTTAAGAAATAAAAACATTAAATATATAGTTTTAGGTGAACATATTAAGCATAAACTCGTTTTTAATAAAATATTGAGCCAAGATGATGTTATTGCCATTAACCATCCTTTTATATTTGATTTTTCAAGCGGAAATCATATGGTTTTTTCTAAAACAATCAAATTTGGATGTTTGGGTGTGGCTAATTTAAATAAAGGTGTAGACAAATTATTTTTAATTGCAAATAAATTTAATTGTTTTACAAATAACGTGTCATTTCATCTTGTCGGTAAATTGACTCCTTCAATACTACCCTATATTAATGATAATGTTTCTTATATAGATTCTGAAGTAATGATACCTAAAGATGATTACATGAAAATGATAAAGGATTTGGATTATATATTGTTCTTCTATGATATTAATAATTATCAAATGACAGCAAGTGGGGCTCTTTTTGATGCTTTAAATGCAGAAAAACCTTTAGTTTATCTTAATAATACTTATTTTAGCTCTATAATAAATAAATATAATTTTTGTGTAGGTTATCCATGTGAGAACATAGAGCAACTTGAAGATGTTATATCAAAGTTAGTAAGCACTAGGGATGTGCAAGATTATATGTTTATGAAAGAAAATATCGTCAAATTAAAAAAGATATTATCATCAGAGAAAATATCACTTAATTGATTTTTTTAGAGTGTATTTTGAGGTTTATGTGAATTTAGCAAAGACATCCTTATTGAGTTTGATTGTTACAAGTATCAAACTTTTATCAAATCTAATTGTCAATAAGGCTATAGCAATACTCATTGGACCTGTTGGGTTAGTCTATATTGGAAATCTACAGAATGCTCTCCTATTGATAACAACTCTAGCTCAGGGAGGGATAAATATTGGAGTAACTAAGTATACGGCTGAGTTTTCATGTGGCGCTGAGCAACAGAGAATTAATTTGTTAAGTACTTCCTTTAAGATTACATTTTTTCTCACAATCTTAATTTCATTATGTTTGCTATTTTTCTCATCAGAATTATCTATTTTGGTTTTTATGAAAGTAGAGTATTCTTATATATTTGTAACGTTATCGATTTTTTTAATTCTGTCCTCATTGAATCAACTGTTTATATCAGTTATAAATGGACTGAAAGAAGTTAAGTTATTCATGTTGATATCAGCTGCTCAAAGCTTTTACACTCTGCTTTCAACATTGTTTTTTTTATATTTATGGGGGATTGAAGGTGTATTAATTAATCTCGTCACCAGTCAGTCAGTAATATTTATTTTTGTTGCCATTTATTTTGTTAAATATAATTCGATTAATTTCTCTTTCGAACAAATTTTCCGCTATAATTTTGACAAGATTATTGCTTCCAAATTATTCAAGTTTTCGCTAATGACACTTGTAACCGCGATTTTAGCACCTTCTTCGTTGTTCATTATACGTAATTATTTGTCAACTAATTTAACTCTGAATGATGCAGGTATATGGCAAGGGCTAATTTCTATATCGAATATGTATTTGTTGGTAGTTACAACTGCTTTGACTAGTTATTATTTGCCTAAGCTTTCTTCAACTTCTGATGGTGTTGATTTAAAGGTTGAGTTCTTTGCTGCATTTAAGTTTTTTATACCATTGGTTTCTTTAATTGCCGTTGTCGTTTATTTTCTTAAGGATCTTCTGGTCTTTATACTTTTTTCTGAAGACTTTGCTCCAATGTTGCCGTTATTCAAATGGCAGCTAATTGGCGATGTTATCAAAATTTCATCATGGTTATGTTCTTTTATTATTTTAGCAAAGGCAAAAGTTAAAATTTATGTTATAACTGAAATTTTTTTATATACACTCTATACTCTAACTTCTGTTATAATGGTTAGCTTTTTCGGTTTAATTGGAACAGTTTACGCTTTTGCACTTGTTTATTCAATTTATTTTGTGTGCATGCTTCTAATTGTTAATTTTGTTTTTTTTAAGTAAATAATTAATTATAGTTTTATGTACGTGTTATTCTAATTCATTTATGTGCCATGCGTTTTAACTTTTAGATTTACGGTTGTATATTAATTGTAAGCTTTTAGTTGCTTGGCTTTAGATTTTATAAATGATAGGTTTTTATTTTTATTTTTATTTTTAGTAGGTTAATGATGACAATGAAAAAAGCATTGATTACTGGAGTTACAGGTCAAGATGGTTCTTATTTAGCTGAGTTTTTATTGGAGAAAGGATATGAGGTTCATGGTATAAAAAGAAGATCTTCATCTTTTAATACAGAAAGAGTAGACCATATTTTTCAAGATAGGCATGAAACTGATCCTAAATTTTTTCTGCATTATGGTGATCTTACTGATTCTTCGAACCTAATCCGTATTATGAATGAGGTTCGACCTGATGAAGTTTATAATTTAGGTGCACAGTCACATGTAGCGGTTTCATTCGAGTGCCCGGAATATACTGCAGATGTCGATGCCATGGGTACTCTACGGTTATTAGAAGCTATTCGCTTTTTAGGGTTAGAAAAGAAAACTAAATTCTACCAGGCTTCTACTTCTGAATTATTTGGTGAAGTTCAAGAGATACCACAAAAAGAAACTACGCCATTTCACCCTCGTTCACCTTATGCCGTTGCTAAAATGTATGCCTACTGGATTGTGGTTAATTATCGCGAATCTTACGGCATGTATGCCTGTAATGGTATTCTGTTTAACCATGAGTCCCCTCGCCGTGGTGAGACTTTTGTTACTCGTAAGATTACTCGTGCTATTGCCAATATTTCTCAAGGTTTAGAGAAGTGTTTATACCTAGGAAACATGGATGCACTGCGCGACTGGGGTCATGCTAAAGATTATGTGCGTATGCAATGGATGATGCTTCAACAACAAATGGCCGATGATTTTGTTATTGCTACAGGTAAGCAAATTAGTGTTCGTGAATTCGTCATATTATCAGCCAAAGAAGTAGGTATTGAGTTAGAATTTACAGGAAAAGGACTTGATGAGATTGGCACTGTAAAATCGATTACAGGTAATAGTGCTCCTGCTTTAAAAATTGGAGACATCATTGTTAAAGTCGATCCTCGATATTTCCGACCTGCTGAAGTAGAAACATTGTTAGGTGATCCGTCAAAAGCAAAAGTCAAGCTTGGTTGGGTCCCTCAAATTACAGTTGAAGAAATGTGCAGTGAAATGGTTGCTAACGATTTGCAAAAAGCAAAACAACATGCAATTCTAAAAGCGCATGGCTATACCCAATCTGTTCCTGTAGAGTAATAAATGAAAATATTATTGACCGGTGCCAATGGAATGGTTGGCAAAAACATTCTAGAAGCCGCTGTAAATCATAGCCATGAATTTTTATCTCCAGGAAGTTCTGAACTTAATCTGTTGAATGGAAGTTCCGTTAATCAGTATATATTAGAAAATAAGCCTGACATGGTCATACATGCAGCAGGTATTGTTGGTGGCATTCAAGCAAATATGTCTCAACCTGTTAAGTTTCTTGTAGATAACATGAGAATAGGGTTAAATATATTAACTGCATCAAATGATAATAATGTTGTTAATTTTTTGAATTTGAGTAGTTCATGTATGTACCCTAGAGATGCTATTAATCCGTTATCTGAAAATTTGATTTTGAAAGGTGAATTAGAACCGACCAATGAAGGTTATGCTTTAGCTAAAGTAACTAGTACTCGTTTATGTGAATACATCTGTGCAGAAAATGAGCAGCGGAAGTATAAGACAATTATCCCTTGTAATCTTTATGGTCGTTTTGATAAGTTCGATCCAAGCCACTCTCACATGATTCCAGCTGTTATACGTAAAATAGATACTGCAGTCAAAGCTGGATTATCTGAAATCGATATATGGGGTGATGGTGAAGCTCGGCGTGAATTCATGTATGCAGAGGATTTAGCTGATTTTGTTTTCTATGCTATTGATAATTTTGATTCAATGCCACAAAATTTAAATGTTGGCCTTGGCGTAGATTATACAATCAATGAGTTTTATCAAACTATTGCAAGTGTTGTTGGTTATAAAGGGTCATTTAAACACGATTTAAGTAAACCCGTTGGGATGAGGCAGAAACTTATTGATAATAAAAAACTCACGGAATTTGGCTGGACCCATAAAACGAGCTTAAAAGTGGGCATTCAAAAAACATATGAATTTTATTTAGGAGAATATTGTAATGATTAATTATTCCTTAGCGAGTAGTACTTGGGATGATAAGGAATACTCTGCAATTCAGCGAGTCATAGAATCTGATATGTTTTCAATGGGTAAAGAAGTTGCCCAGTATGAAAAAAATTTCGCTGATTTTTTTGGCTCTAAATATGCGGTGATGGTCAGTTCAGGTTCAACAGCTAACTTATTAATGATAGCTGCATTATTCTTCACAAAAAATACTTCGCTTAAGTTAAAACGCGGGGATGAGATTATAGTACCTGCTGTTTCTTGGTCAACGACGTATTTTCCTCTTCAGCAGTATGGCTTAAAAGTTAAATTTGTTGATATTGACCGTAGCACATTAAATATGGATTTAGAAAAGCTAGAAGCTGCAATTACGGATAAAACTCGTGCTATTTTGTCTGTAAATCTGCTTGGAAATCCTAATGATTACAATCGCATGCATAAAATTATTGCCGGTCGTAATATTTTTATTCTTGAAGATAATTGTGAATCTATGGGAGCTACCATAGAAGGTAAGCAAGCGGGTACATTCGGCGTTATGGGTACCTTTAGCTCATTTTTTTCCCATCATATCGCAACAATGGAAGGGGGCTGTGTAGTAACTGATGACGAGGAGCTCTATCACATATTGCTGTGTATTCGAGCTCATGGATGGACTAGAAATTTACCAAAGTTTAACAAGGTCACAGGCGAGAAGAGTGATGATCATTTTGAAGAGTCATTCAAATTCGTCTTGCCAGGGTTTAACGTCCGTCCGTTAGAAATGAGTGGTGCGCTTGGTATTGAACAACTAAAAAAATTACCAGATTTCATTAATATGCGTCGTAAAAATGCAAAGATATTCCAAGATTTATTTACTGACCACCCGTTTATTGATATTCAGAAAGAAACTGGGAAAAGTAGTTGGTTTGGATTTTCATTAATACTAAAAGAAAATGCCCCTTATAAACGTTCTGATCTAGTCGAGATGCTTACTGAAAATGGTATTGAGTGTCGTCCAATAGTGACAGGTAATTTTCTTAAAAACACTACCGTTTTAGAATATTTTGATTATGAGGTTTTTGGTGAAGTTAATGCAGCTGAATATATTGATGAAAATGGCCTCTTTGTCGGTAATCATCATATAAATATAGAGAGAGAGTTATCACATCTTTTCGATGTTGTTAATCAGTATTAACTGGCTGGTAGTGTTTTATTAAGCTGATTGCATTAATTTTATTTTATACTGTAGGGCTAAAGTTTGTGAGTTTGTTCTACTTGGAAAAAATATTTTAAATGATATATTAAATATTTAATTTTATTTTTTAAAGAAATGGCTCCTATATTTTTTATAGTATTGATTTTCGCTTTGTTTTATATAGAGTTAAAGCAAAGCTAATTTTTAAAGGACTTTAAATGATTATACCTGTAGTTATGGCTGGTGGCTCTGGAACTCGTTTATGGCCATTATCCAGGGGGAATTTTCCTAAGCAGTTCCTATCGCTTTCTAGTAAAGCGACTATGTTACAAAACACTATTCGCCGTCTATCAGGTATGCAGCATTCGCCTGTAATGCTGATTTGTAATGAAGAACATCGCTTTATTGCTGCAGAACAGATAAGGCAGTTAGGTGTTAAACATAGTGGTATATTTTTAGAGCCAGTTGGCCGTAATACTGCACCTGCTATTGCTTTGGCAGCATTGAAAGCCGTTGAGTCTGGGCAAGATCCTTTACTGTTGGTGTTAGCAGCTGATCATGTCATCGAGAATGTTGATGCTTTTCAACTCTCAGTAAGTAAGGCTACTGAGTTAGCGTTAGTTGGAAAGCTAGTGACTTTTGGTATTGTTGGTAATAAGCCTGAAACAGGTTACGGTTACATTAAACGTGGCGAAGCTTGTCAACATGGTTACCTTGTTGATGGTTTTGTTGAAAAACCTAATTTAGCCACTGCAAAGGAGTATATTGAGAGCGGTGATTATTATTGGAATAGTGGTATGTTTTTATTTAAAGCAAGTCGTTATCTTACAGAATTAAAAACATATCGCCCTGATATTTATTCAGCTTGCGAGCTTGCGATGCTGATTCAGAATAATGACAGCGATTTTATTAGAATTGATAAAGCTGCATTTGAAGCTTGTCCTGATGATTCTATTGACTATGCGGTGATGGAGCATACCAAAGATGCCGTGGTTGTGCCCATGGATGCCGGTTGGAGTGATGTTGGCGGTTTTGCTGCTTTATGGGAAATATCAGCCAAAGATGCAGATGGAAACGTGTTCAATGGCGATGTTAAATCTGTTGATACTAAAAATACCTTAGTATTTGGTGGCAATAAGCTTGTCACTACAGTGGGTGTTGAGGACTTAGTGATTGTGAACACTAAGGATGCAGTGTTAGTGGCGCATAAAGATCAGTCACAACATGTAAAAGCCCTAGTGGGACAGCTTAAGGCTGAACTGCGCTCAGAGGTGACTTTCCATCGTGAAGTCTATCGTCCTTGGGGGAAGTATGACTCTATCGATAATGGTGACCGTTTTCAGGTTAAACGTATTACGGTAAAACCGGGTGCTAAGCTATCGGTACAAATGCATCATCATCGTGCTGAACATTGGATTGTTGTTTCAGGCACGGCGAAAGTGACTAACGGTGATAAGGATATTCTGTTAACAGAAAATCAATCTACTTACATACCTGTAGGTGTAATTCACGCACTTGAAAATCCTGGGAAAGTTGACTTAGAGCTTATTGAAGTTCAATCCGGTTCGTACCTTGGTGAAGACGATATCGTGCGTTTTGAAGATAGATACGGACGAGTAGAGGGGAAGTAATCTATGCCCAGTACCAGCTTAGTTTTATCACAAAGTAGCGTTGCCTTTGGTACTAGTGGTGCAAGGGGGTTAGTAACCCAGTTTACGCCACAGGTTTGCATGGCATTTACTCAAGCCTTTGTTAGCGTGATGCAGAAGAATTTCGCGTTTAATAGTGTTGCTATAGCGATAGACAATCGCCCTAGTAGCTATAAAATGGCTCAGGCCTGCGCTAGTTCGTTGATTGCACTTGGTTTACAGCCAATTTACTTCGGTGTTGTGCCAACACCTGCATTAGCATTTACAGCCATGCAGCAAAATATTCCTGCAATTATGGTTACTGGTAGCCATATTCCGTTTGACCGTAATGGGCTTAAGTTTTATCGACCAGATGGTGAAATCACAAAAGCTGATGAGTTATCTATTCTGGCTGGTGATGCTGAGTTGGTTGAGACTGAGCTTTATAAGTTACCCTCAGTTTCTGATGTTGCAGCAATGTCTTACATTGCTCGTTATCTTGATTTATTTAGTCCTACTTTATTAGTGGGTAAACGTATCGGGATTTATGAGCATTCTAGTGCTGGGCGTGACCTCTATGCCAAGTTATTTCTGAAGCTAGGTGCAGAGGTTGTTAGTCTTGGTCGTAGTGAGGAATTCGTGCCGATAGATACTGAAGCGGTAAGTTTACAAGATATTGAAATGTCGCAGCGTTGGCAAAAGGAGTATCAACTTGATGCGGTATTTTCTACGGATGGTGATGGTGATCGACCTTTGTTATCTGATGAAACAGGTACTTACCTTCGTGGTGATATTTTATGCTTACTCGCTGCTCAGTTTTTAGGAATCGAGGCCCTTGCTATTCCTGTGAGTTGTAATTCTGCGGTTGAAGCTTGTGATTCTTTTAAGCAAGTTTTACGTACTAAAATTGGCTCTCCTTATGTGATAGAAGCTTTTGCAACATTACAGACTCAATTCTCTCGTATAGCTGGCTTTGAAGCAAACGGTGGGTTTTTGCTTGGATCTGATATTAATTTGAATAGTGTTAAATTGAGTGCACTACCTACGCGTGATGCTCTGCTTCCAGCCCTTGCAGTTCTAGCTATGGCTGGTAATGGTCCAGTCTCACAATTGCTTGCGCAGCTTCCCGCTATTTTTACCACAAGTGATCGACTCCAAAATTTCGAGAGGGAGCGAAGTCTTGCGCTGATTGAACTGGGGATTGCATCGCCTAAATCCTTTTTAGCACAGTTATCTCTTGGCCAATTTGAGGTGTTATCAATTGATACTACTGATGGGCTCAGAATTACTTTGTCAAATGGCGATGTTGTTCACTTGCGTCCTTCAGGTAATGCACCTGAACTTCGTTGTTACGTTGAATCGACCTCATTAAAAAGATCAAATTTGCTTATTGATTTAGTCTTGAACTCAATTATTCATTTTAGAATTTAATAACAACGGCCTCATCCTGTGAAAAATAAAAAAATTGTCCTAGTAGCCAACACTGCTTGGTCTATGTTTAATTTTCGTCACGGTTTATTAAGCCGTTTGATTAACGATGGCTATCAACTCACTATTATCGCCCCATACGATGAGTTTTCGGATAAATTGCGCGCTATGGGGTGTGCGGTGGTTGATTTGCCGATGGAAGCCAAAGGCACTAACCCGCTGAAAGATCTTAAATTGATCCACACCTTGTATCAAATCTACCAACAGATCTCCTCCAATTTTATTATTCACTACACTATAAAACCTAATATATATGGCTCACTCGCTGCGAAATTGGCGGGCATTCCTTCACTGGCTATCACTACCGGTTTAGGGTACACCTTTGTTAACGATAACTTAGTTGCCAAGGTAGCGCGGGGGTTATATAAACTGGCGTTTCGCTTCCCCAAAGAAGTGTGGTTTTTAAATGAAGATGACCGTCAAGTGTTTTTGCATCACCAATTGGTTAGCCAAGACAAAGCGGTGTTGTTACACGGTGAAGGGGTGGATTTAGCTCATTTTGTGCCGCAAGCTTGCTTAACAGCTGCTGATGATGGCAAGGTGCGCTTTTTGCTGATCTCCCGAATGTTATGGGATAAGGGTGTGGATGAATATGTTGAAGCTGCGCGAATTGTTCGACAGCAATATCCACAAGCGGTGTTCCAACTACTCGGCGCGTGCGGAGTGGCTAACCCCAGCGTGATTGAGCGTGAGCAAATTGCCAAGTGGGAACAAGCAGGGCTGGTTGAATACTTGGGCACCACGCCAGATGTGCGGCCCGTTATTGCCAATGCTGATTGCGTGGTGTTACCGTCATTTTATCGTGAGGGTGTTCCACGTACTTTGATGGAAGCGGCTGCCATGGCCAAACCATTAATTACCACAGATAACGTTGGTTGCCGTGATGTGGTATTGCCCGGCCAAACTGGCTTTTTGTGCCCAGTAAAAAATGCTACAGCACTGGCCGCCTGTTGTGAGCAGTTAATTGCCATGACACCCGAGTCACGCGCCGAAATGGGCACTGCTGGAAGAGCCTTTATAGTTGATAAATTTGATGAAAAGCTTGTAATTGAGCAGTATTTGAAAACACTGGGGAAATATGGGGTGTGAGAAATAAAATGGTCAAACTCTAATTAACCTACTTGTTACAACTTAAATTAGCTGTTAATTTTTACGGTGTTGCAAATTACTCATTTTAGTTACTTTAGCAAATATGATTTTAATTATCTTTGAACTCTGATTTGAATAGTAATTTGAATAAAATTGTTGTTTCATCCAACATTATTTGGAGTATGTTCAGAACGCTGGTGTCATGTCTTTCATTTTGCATCCGGTTTATTAGGTAGCTAAATTTTACTCTGTTAACGTTTAATTCTGTAGGAGTTAATCATGAGTAGGCCATTAAGATTGGAGTTTAAAGGGCCTCTTTACTATATTGCGTCGCGCGGTAATACCAGAAAGACAATTTATCTTGAAGAGGCTGATTTTGAGCTTTTTCTAACCGTTTTAGATGCGGTTTGTTTGCAATGTAACTGGGTTATTCATTCCTATTTTCTTGAGTTGTGTCGTTATATCATGCTGAACCTTTTGGCGGGCTCACATGGTAGATACGTCGGAGGTATGATTGTGGAGCCGTTGGCGTTTTATGGTAAGCAAGCGCCCAAACTGGTTGGCTTGCGTTGCTGTTTTGTCTTAATTTTGCTAAAACTGCGTTGCCGATATTTGCATGCTAAGCTTGTTGCGGAAATGTTGGTCAAAACATTTTGGATACGCTGCAACCATCAAATTTTTTATGTGATGAGGCCTTTGTTGTCAAACATCAATTAATGCAAAGTGCGTTTGAGAAGGTGATTTTATCTGAAATTCCGTTCAAGCAACGTCGTGCGCCCCCGCTAGCCTTGTCTGATTTTCAGTAGCAATCAGCTACTCACAATAAGGCAATTATCAAGGCGTACCATTCTGGTAGCTACAACATGAAGCAGGTTGGTGCTTTTTCTGTGCATTATTTAATGTTCAGCCGCATTGTGTCTGCCGATGCTAAACATAAGCCACAGTGACTTATGCGTCAAACAAGACTTAAGTCTACTGTAAGGCCTAAAGGAGCAAATCATGTTAATTCATTGAGCCGAAGTTAAATCAACCGCTTTTCAGAATTTGTGCGTAATTTCCCCACCGAGCTAAAGCAGAAGTTTTTTGAGAAAATAGTGAAGGATACTATTCAAAAATAAAAAGAGATTATCGCTAAAGCGGCTCAAATTAATGGTTGAGTGATGAGTGCTTCGTTGTGAGTTGTTAATGATTAGCGCCCAGACCTTAATCTCACAACCCTGTTTTTGAAAACTGTACTATTTTCGCTGGGACAGTGTTTATCACTGTCCTTTTTTGATTTTAATTCCTTGACCATTTTTTACGTGTTTTATGTTATTTAGCTACGCAGCAGTATAAGGTGTTTTGTGACCTTTTTGTCGTTTACTTGCGATTCGCATAATCGTGCAATAGCTTTATTCTGTTGGTAACTACAATGAACGTAAACCACGCTACTACAACTGTTAGGTGATTTATGTTAAGCAACGAGATGAACTGTGTTAAATGACATTGATTAAATAAAATTGTAAATTTTAACTTCACATAAAGCACTTTTATTCAAATCTGATAAATGCGAGGTTGAAGTTTTAAATTGCTGCATTTTGAGGTTAGATGTTGAATGGCGTACATTTTTATGTATCGCTTGGTTTAATTAACTTTATTTGGTTTATATATGGACTTACCTAGTGACTCTTTCGATGAAATTGAAGATGTTAATCAGCTTAAAGAGAAAGTAAAGCGCTTTAGAACCCAGCGCCAAGTGCTGCGTCAACCTGTTATTTATGTTTATTGTCCGGAAGACCGTGAGCTTGAAATAGGACGCATAGTGAATGATTACTCATTTGACATGGTCGTTAATGATTATAGTGTGATCGACTTGAGTTATAAGGTGATTTGTCACTTTGAAAGTGCCCGATTGACCAAAGAACAACGGCAGTTTTTGGTTAAAGCAACTGAACTTGGTGCTTGGGTTGAGCCTTTGGTTAGTTATTTAGACGAACGCTTAGGTTACACTGAAGTGCGTTTACTCCATAGTGGCTATTTTTTGCACCAAAGAGCATTTTCAATTTTATCGACTAAACGTACCCAATTTGCTAAGCGTGCTATTGATATTTTTGCAGCATTGCTGCTAAGCATTGCTGCTGTACCTATTGGTTTAATTACTGCTGTTGTGATCAAACTTGAGAGTCCTGGGCCTGTTTTATATAAGCAACGTCGTACAGGGCAATTTAATGATGAGTTCGAGGTTATCAAATTTAGATCAATGCGAAGCGATGCAGAAAAATCAGGGGCACAATGGGCGATTAAAAATGACGTTAGAGTGACTAAAATCGGTAATTTTATCCGTAAAACTCGTATTGATGAGTTGCCTCAGATTATTAATATTCTAAAAGGGGAAATGTCGATTGTTGGGCCAAGACCCGAAAGAGAGGTATTCATCACCGAATTAGAACAAGAAATTCCATATTACCGTTTTCGTCATGCGGTAAAGCCTGGTGTAACTGGATTAGCTCAAGTGAGTTATCCCTATGGTGCCTCAGTTGAGGATGCGATTTGGAAGCATAAGTACGACATTTATTATATTAAGCACCATAGCACCTTGTTAGATTTAAAAATCTTACTCAAAACTATCAAAGTAGTGCTATTTGGTATGGGGCGTTAATTATTCAGTAAGTAATGGTCAGACTTATAGTAACTAGGCAATTTTAACATCTTTGCAAGCGCTTACTGTGTTTGCCTCAATGGATGTTTTTTGTGATTTTGTTTGGCAGCAAAAAATGATTTAAAGCTGTATGTCGTTAAATTTTTTTAAATTTTAAGTTGTTATTTTAAAAGCCAAATCTAATTTGATTTGGCTTTTTTCTTTTTAAGATTTTTAAAGAATTTTTTATGTCTAGGAAGCATTTTGGTACTGGCGGTGCTTATGGCGAGGTCGGAGAGTTTCCTATTACGCCTGATTTCGCGATGAAGTTAGGTTGAGCCGCAGATACCGTGCTAGCGCCCAACGTTTACCGTGAATTAGGTGCTGAAGTGATTAGCATCAACGACATGCCTAATGGGGTGAACATTAATGACCACTGCGGCGCCACGCATTTAGATAGTTTGCAAACAGCGGTTATGGTACATGAAGCTGATTTAGGTATTGCGCTCGATGGTGATGCTGACCGTGTTATGTTTGTCGAGCACAATGGGCATGTGGTTGATGATGATGAGATTTTATTCATCCTTGCCCAGGCTGCCCACCGCAAAGGTGAAATGTCTGGTGGAGTGGTTGGTACCTTAATGTCAAATCTTGGCTTAGAGTTAGCCTTAAGAAAGATGGAGATACCTTTTATACGCACTAATGTGGGCGATCGCTATGTGGTTGAACAGCTTAAAGCGACTGGCTGGCAATTAGGCGGTGAAGGTTCTGGACATATATTGAGCTTGCAATATGCTTCAACGGGTGACGGCATTGTTGCATCCTTACAGGTGCTTAAAGCTATATTAGAGTCCCAGAAGAGTTTGTCTGAGATTAAAGCTGGCATGATTAAACTTCCTCAAGTGTTAATTAATGTGCGTTTGGTCACGGCTGATGCTGACAGCATTTTAGCGACAAGCAGCGTACAGCAAGCTGTGATTAAAGCCGAAGGGATCTTAGGTGACCAAGGGCGTGTATTGTTGCGCAAATCCGGTACATAGCCGCTTATTCGCGTAATGGTCGAATCTACCGATAATATTATGACGCAGACTCAAGCAAAATATATAGCGGATGCAGTCCGAACAGCTTAGAACTGGAGTCTGTAAAGCCTAATGGCGCTAAGTGTCCATTCAGATCTTAATATGCTGAATTTTCAAGCCAGAAAGTTGTATACTTTCTGGCTTTTTGTTTTCTAACCTTTAACTTTTTTGGGTGAGTGATATGCGAATACTGATTACGGGAGGAGCTGGCTTTATCGGTTCTGCCTTGGTCCGTATGCTGATAGGGCAAACGACGTGCGTCGTGATCAATTTTGATAAGTTGACCTATGCCAGTGATCTTGAGTCTTTAGCCTCTATTGCCAATAGTGAGCGCTATCATTTTATTCAGGCTGATATTTGCGATAGAGTGAAATTAGATGCCGTATTTCAGGATTATCGGCCAGATGTGGTGATGCATTTAGCGGCCGAAAGCCACGTTGATCGCTCAATTGATGGGCCTGCTGAATTTATCCAAACCAATATAGTGGGCACTTATACATTGCTTGAGGCGTGCCGCTGCTATTTCCAAAGTTTGAATGCGGATAAGCGAAAAGTTTTTAGATTCCATCATATTTCCACCGACGAGGTTTACGGTTCATTAGGGGCTACCGGATTCTTTTCTGAGACTACAGCCTATGATCCTAGCTCTCCTTACTCAGCCAGCAAGGCATCGGCGGATCATCTTGTTCGGGCATGGCATCGCACCTACGGTTTACCGATAGTTATCACTAACTGCTCCAATAATTATGGGCCTTTTCAATACCCTGAAAAATTGATCCCTTTGATGGTCAATAATGCATTGGCCGGAAAACCGTTACCTGTCTATGGGAATGGTCAGCAAGTACGTGATTGGTTATATGTAGATGATCATGTGCGTGCCTTGTTTCTTGTTATAACACAGGGCAGAGTCGGGGAGACCTATAATATTGGAGGGGTAAATGAGCTTAGCAATCTAGCGGTTGTTTACCAAATTTGCGATTTACTCGAAAAGTTAGTACCCACTCATCCGCAAGCTCTTGTTATTAATGGTGTTGGTTTTCAAGGTTTGATAGAACATGTTACAGACAGACCTGGGCATGATGTGCGTTATGCTATTGATGCGAGTAAGATCCAGCGAGAACTTGGTTGGCAACCATTAGAGTCCTTCGATTCTGGGCTCAGAAAAACTGTCGAGTGGATAGTGGCTCGGTATTTTAACGCGCAAATTGAGTAATATTGGAGATTAACTTGTAAATACTGTTATAGAGGATTGGCAGTAATAGATACTTTAAGTAGTCGACTTGGTCTTGTTGATTTTAACCTTATACCATCGCCTTGTTGGAAAACGAGAATATCATAGGGTATGATCTTGATAACCTTGTCATTGTGCTCCCATGTCATGGTATCTAGGCAGCAAAGTATTTGGATGATAGGGACGTAAGCTTCAGTTTTTTGCAGTTCATTTGGATAGTTGTTTGAGGTTGCAATCTGTTCTTCGATAAACATGTTATCAAAGCTAAGCCTTTGCGTATGCGCTTTAAATGCGCCGCGTTTGGTCATGACATTGAAATCAATAACATTACTGCCTAATAATTGACTTGTTATTGAGGTTTCACCAGCAAAGCAGAATGGGTTATCAGCGGGCGTGAGTCGCTTATATTCAGTTGTATCTGTATTTCCTGATATCTTTTCTCCAGCTCCAAGGCCATTTATCTGTTTTGTCCCTTCATGACTATTGATGCTGAGTTCAACACCATCACCTTTCAGAATGACCAGTTGCCTGTCTATGCCAATAAATGAGAAAAAGGTCCGTTGCTGCTAATACTTGCAATGCTGATCCGATAATCAAATTCAGTAAGTTCGGCATTGATGGGGGAAATGAGTAGCTGTTTTGTGCTTCCACCACCATTTTTCCATGGCGTTGATGGGCAATCTTGATAGCGGATCAGTTGTATGCTGTTATTCAAAATAACCTCTTTACTGGTTAAGAAGGTTTGTTTCGCCTTTTTAGCTTCACAACTTCTAGAACGTCGCTTTGCGGTTGCAGAACATTTCTGCGTGACTTATGGATAACGGTACGGAGGCTTTGCTCTTACGGTAAGTGCAAAGCCTCCGTTATCCATAATCTAATACCGCAGTTGAGTGCTAGCTGCCAGCTCTGCTTTTATAGACCTTTCTTTTTCAGCACATAATTTGCAGCAAGTTCGCCGGTGATCCGTTTGCCTTCAGTGTCTAACATGATCAACTGATTTTCACCGACCAAATATTGTGTACCATCTTCTAGGGTGATTTTTTGGCCCAGTTCGTCCCATGTCACTTTACCCATCAGTTTTAAAATCTTTTCATCTTTACCTAAATAAACTGTTTCTTGAACAAAGCTATTATCAGCTTGCAAAGTGATTAGGGTTTGCATTCCTTCACAACTGGCGCAAGGCAATACGCCTTCATAACTACCTGCCCAATCGAGCGAGTTTTGGCTGGTATCACCTACTGGGACGGATTTTGCCGCTTCTGTTTGAGCTTGGGCTGTATTGACTGCCGTTTCTTCTTTTGGGGCTTCTGAGCAAGCCGTGGTGAATAAAGCCAGCAGTGCGATGTAACATAGTGATTTTTTCATAGTAGCTCCAATAGAAATTTTGGGAATTATGCATCAAGTGCACTCATCATACCCGCCAAGACTAGGTTAGGCTAACTTTTGCTATTTCTATTTTTATAACAATAGCTTAAGTTGTTTTTGTGTGTTTTTTAAGTGGCCAGTATGTTAGTTGTTAGTCCTAAGCGGTAATTAATGGGATGATAATTTATCCTTTGAAACTAGTCACTTTCAAGATTGAATCTATACTAAAACGTAACTATTCATCGCAAACGGTGGTTTTGTGGCGTTATTTAAGAAAAGTGCTGATGTTATCGAAGATACATCCCATAAGCCTAAACAAGGCATTTGGAAGGTGGCCATTATTGATGATGAACCTGGGATCCATGATGTCACTCGATTTGCGCTAAAAAATCTGACCTTAGATAATCGTGTCTTGCAGTTCTACTCCTGTTACAGCGCTGCTGAAGGTTTAACATTATTTCAAACTGAATCAGATATCGCCTTGGCCTTTATTGATGTCGTCATGGAAACCGATCATGCAGGCTTAGAGTTAGTCCAAAAAATTCGCTCTGAATTAAATAACCACAGTACCCGCATCATTTTACGTACGGGTCAGCCGGGGCAAGCACCTGAAGAGCAAGTTATTCGGGATTTTGACATTAACGATTATAAAGCTAAAACAGAGCTCACCGCGGCTCGGCTTAAGTCTTGTGTGTACACCTCATTGCGCTCCTATCGCGATATAAAAATTATCGAGCAAAGCCAAAAGGGGATGGAGAAAGTGATTGCTGCTTCCACCTCTGTACTTAAGAGCCATACATTGCATAACTTTGGTAGTGCAGTGCTCGAACAGACCTTGCAGCTGCTCAATCTTGAAAGCTCGGCTCTTTATCTCACGAGTTATCATCAAGACCTTTACCTCGATACTCAAATGAATCTGCTTGCCGCCACGGGAGATATGATCAGTTACTTTGAAGGTGGCAGCGTTGAGACTCTGCCAGGGGATGTGCGGGAACATATTATTGAAGCGATAGCACTAAAAACGTCGCTGATCCGTGACAATATTTATGTCGGATTTTATGAGCTTAGTGGACATGTCACCAGTATTTTATATTTACAACACAACACTAAGTTAACGGATTTTCAAGTCAGCATTCTTGAGCTATTTGCGGCAAATGTGAGCTTAACCTTTGAGAACTTATCGGGCCGCGAAAATGTGCAGCAGACACAAAGGGAGCTAATTTTAATCATAGGAGATGCCATTGAGCAACGCAGTAAGGAGACTGGAGCCCATGTGCGCCGTGTAGCGCGCATGACAGAAATGCTCGCGATTGCCATTGGTATGAAGGCAGACTTTATCGAAACGATTCGTTATGCGGCGCCTCTTCATGATGTAGGCAAAATCGGTATCCCTGAGAGTATTTTGCATAAGCCCGGTAAACTCGATGCCGAGGAATGGGCGATTATGCAAACCCACGCAGAGAAGGGTTATAACTTGTTGGTTGGCTCAAATCGTATCATTGCCAAAATGGGCGCTAGAATTGCTTATACTCACCATGAACGTTGGGATGGGCAAGGTTATCCCCGTGGGCTATCGCAGGAAGACATTCCTATTGAAGGCCGCCTGATGGCGATTGTTGATGTGATTGATGCTTTGCTTTCCAAGCGAAGTTACAAAGAGGCTTGGTCTGTTGAGGCGGTGCGCGAGTACATCTTAGCGCAATCGGGTAAACAGTTTGATCCCATGTTATGTGAAGCCAGCCTTGATTTGTTAGATGTGTTTGCCTCCCTACATATTCATATTCCGGACGAGCCGCTATGACCCGAATGCTTGATCGAATTTTATTTGATGTCAGTAAGTCTCAGGTTATTGATGAGGGTGATCTCATTCAAGCATCACAACTTATCGTGAGCTCAATTTGTAAGGGATTACTGATCTCTCGGGCGGGCATTTGGTTGTTGAGTCCGGATAATCAGAGCATCGCTTGTTATTATTCACTCGACAATCAGCAGCCACAAGAAGCGTTAGTGCTCACTCGCGCACAGTTTCCCCATTACTTTAGCCTGCTCGACAATGAGCGCACAATTGTCGCCAATAAGGCGCAAACGGATCCCGCCACTAAAGAATTTGTCGAAACCTATCTGAAACCGAATCAGATCAGCTCTTTGTTGGATAGTCCTATTCGTCACCACGGCAAAATGGTGGGGATTATTTGTTCTGAACATCAGGGCGAGGCGAGGGAATGGACTCGGGATGAGAAGGCCTTTGCCTCGGCACTCGCCGACCTTTTTGGTCGAGCCATGAGTGCTAAAGAGATCATTGAATATCAACAACAGCTCAAGCTCATTAATACCGATCTTGAGCATCAAGTTGAGCTGCGCACCGCAGAGCTTGAAACGGCATTATCGACTTTAAAATCAACCCAAAAGCACTTAATTGAAAATGAAAAAATGGCGGCCTTAGGCAGCTTAGTCGCCGGTGTTGCCCATGAAGTGAACACCCCCCTTGGCATAGCTGTCACATCCGTGACCCATTGTTTGGATGAGTTATCCCTATTGAAAGGACTCTTTGAGAAAAACGAGCTCGATGAGGATAAATTTGTCAGCTTTATCAATACAATGCAGGATGGTTTATGCTTAATTGAGCGTAACCTTTCCCGCGCTGCAGAACTGGTGCATAACTTTAAGCGCACTGCAGCAGACCAATCGATACTGGAACGCGAGCGCTTTAATCTGAAGAATTATATTTTTCAGATATTTAGTTCATTAAAACCCTTGATGCGTAAGAAAAATATCACTTTAAAAGTTGAACTTGACGATAATATTTTTATTGATTCTTACCCCGGTGCGATCGCACAAATTTTCACTAACTTAGTCGCGAACAGTTTTCGCCATGCTTTTCCCGATGATTTTGTCGGTGATAAGCAAATTGTGATAGTAGTTGAAAAAATGGCTTCGCAGATCAAGATGATTTATGAAGATAATGGCGTAGGCATGTCCGATGAAGTGAAAGCCAAAGCATTTGAGCCTTTTTTCACCACCGCAAGGCAGAGTGGCGGAACAGGTTTGGGGATGTCGATTATTTATAATCTGATCACCCAAAAACTGAATGGTAATGTGTCACTCTTCTCTGCGCCTAATCAGGGGTTACGTATTGAGATGCTGATCCCTGAAAGTAGTAAGGGTTGAGATAGGTTAGCGTCTTCTTATATGTTTATTAAGTAAAAGACGAATTGAAATCTTACTGAGCCAAAATGGTATTTAGCTTTTGCGGTTTACTATTCTGTTGCGTTGTTTTTCCTGCATTAACAGCCAGCAGCACTGTTATCTGTTCTTTCTGCTCACGACATTTTATATGCTACAATCTTGGCACTTCAACATGGCTTATCAATCCTAAATATTTCAATGAGAAAAGGCATTTTACTGGCGGGCGGTACTGGCTCGCGTCTGTATCCTATGACGCAGGTTGTCTGTAAGCAATTACTGCCCATTTATGATAAACCAATGATTTATTACCCACTTGTCACCCTGATGCAGGCTGATATACGGCATATCTTGATCATTTGTACTCCCCACGATTTACCACTGTTTTATGCATTACTCGGTGATGGCAGTCATTGGGGACTTAAGCTGCAATATGCCGAACAAGCCTCTCCGAAGGGATTGGCTGAAGCACTCATTATCGCCGAGCCATTTTTAGCGGGTGATGCCTGTGCGCTTATTCTTGGGGATAACTTATTCTATGGTCAGCACTTAACGGTAAATTTGCAACATGCTTGGCAAGGCCAATCTGGGGCGACCGTTTTTGGTTACCATGTGGCGAACCCTAACGCTTATGGTGTCGTTGAGTTCGATGACACGGGTAAAGTGCTTTCTATCGAAGAGAAACCTCTGCAGCCTCGTTCACGTTACGCTATGCCTGGCTTGTACTTTTTTGACGGCAGAGCTGCAACATTTGCAAAAACGGTTTTACCTTCGGCAAGGGGCGAGTTAGAAATTGTTGGTGTTATCACTCGTTACTTAGCTTTGGGAGAGTTACGGGTCGATATTCTAGGGCGTGGGACGGCTTGGTTAGATACTGGTACGCCTGATGCCATGGCCGAGGCGACACAATTTGTTGCTGCCATTGAGAAACGACAAGGGCTAAAAATCAATTGTCCTGAAGAGATTGCATTTCGCTGCGGTTGGATCAATGGGCAGCAGTTAGCGCAATTGGCTCAGCCTTTACTCAAGAGTGGCTATGGTGAGTATTTGCTCGGTTTACTCGATAAGCAGGTATTTGATGAAATGTAATGAAACTGAATTAGCCGAAGTATTGGTGTTTGAATCCCAAGTGTTCGGTGATGAGCGTGGTTTTTTTAAGGAAACGTTCAGGCAATCCTATTTTGATGCTTGTTTCACTGCAAGAGGACTTGAGCCTCCCGTATTTGTGCAGGAAAACCAGAGTCGTTCGCAATACAATGTCCTGCGTGGATTGCATTTTCAACAGCGTAAGCCACAAGGTAAATTGTTGCGAGTCTGTGCGGGGAGCATTTTTGATGTTGCCGTCGATATTCGGGCTGACTCGGCCACCTATGGAAAATGGGTTGGGCGAGTGCTATCGGCAGAGAATCATCTGCAAATGTGGATCCCACCGGGCTTTGCGCACGGTTTTTATGTTCTTAGTGATTATGCCGATGTTATTTATCAATGTACCCAATATTATGATTCTGAAGATGAAAGCGTTTTAGCTTGGAACAGTGCTGAGTTTGCCATTGATTGGCCATTAATTGCCGCACCGATTTTATCCACCAGAGATAGCATCGCCAGTGCACCCTCATAAAGCTAATCACTACTTGTATTAAATAAATGGCCAATAGAGTCGTGAGCTAATTTGGCAGTGCAGATTTTACTATTGTAAGTTAGTCCTAATGGCAGAAAACAAAACGGGCAAGAATTATCTTGCCCGTTTTGAGGTTTAGCTGCGTACTAACTATTTAATGGGGTCTACACTGGGTCTGGTATACCAAGGTGACCGCGCATCAGTCATATCAAATAAGTTGTATTTACGACCAAGCATTTGGCCACCGTCACGGGTCAACGGCATCCAAGAGAGGAAGCCACGGCTTTGAGTCGGTCTAATTGTCATTAAATCGAATGGGATCGAAATATAGAATCCCTTGGTAAAGCTACCTTCACCGTATTCTTCTGCCGACAAGTTAGTCTTAGTCGCAAATGCACCGACGATAACGCCACTATCAAACTGTTTTGAGAAATCGACCGTTATGCCTTTGTCCTCGGTAAGATATTGGCCTGCACTGACTTTTAGCAAGGTATTCGGGAACCACTTTGGCTGGTAATAAGCGGTCGCATGTCCTGTCACTACGCCTGTCTGCACTCGATAGGCGCGATTGGTCAGTGGGTCAAACTGATTTTCATCCTCGAAGAAACCGAACATACTGTCAGGATCTCTTTGTTTCGCATAGTTAACATCAAAACCGAATGCCCACTCACTGTTTAGCGGTCGATAAAGGAATTCGGTACCTACTCCGCCATACATCATCTCTAAATAACCACCATAGGCTTGATAGGAGATGTTATCGCTCAGATTATCCATCCAAGTTAGCTGTAAGTTAGTTGCTCTGACCGTTGAGTCATGGACATATTGACGAATAAGCGTTCTCACGCGTTTTAAGTCGGTACCATCAGGTGGAACATCGTACAAAAATTTATCGTAGTTATCATAGAGATTCAAATAAAGTGATCCCGAAAGCTCCAAGCGATCATTAAATCGATACGCTGCACTGCCAGTAACACCTATGTTGAACATATAGAAACCTTCTGAACCACCGAAGGATTGCACCATAGTGGGGGCAATATCAAAACTTAATTTATCCAACCAATCCACATGGGATTGGGTTACTAATGTTCCTTGAGGCGACCTTGGTACACTGATTTCTGTGCTATCCGTCATATCTGCATTGATATAACTGTAGGTCGCTACTTGAGCGAATTTATCAGCGTCGATACGAGTCTCTGTTATCGGCTGCTTATAACGGGTTTCAATAAGACGATATTCAGTAATTATCTGTTTGTTCGTGTTATTTGCCAGTATCGTCGCCGCTCTATGGTGGGCTTCTTTACGGTCCATATACTTTACTTGATCTGCAACCACGGTCACGCTGTGGTTATCAAGATAGATTTTTGGATTGTCGTAACCAGCGATAGTACTAAGCTCAGTCGCTACTCTGTCCCAATCAGTTTGGATGGGCATTTCAGCGTTGATCATCGTGTTTGTAACTGGTTTTGACTTTGATGACTCAGTTGTTACTAATGGCTGATTTGTTACCGTTGAAATAGCCGTATCGGTAGAGGATTGTGCTGTTTCTTCTGTACCGTCATGCGTTACTCTTTTACCCGACATAGGTACTGCTGCTATAGGTTTATATTTCTCTGCAGGAGTATCACGTTTAATTTGTCGTAAGTCATTGAAGTTGGTCTGCAGGCTAACGCCTAACGTCCAAGTATTACCACGCTCATAGCTTAGGTGGAAATCACTCCAGCTTGTTGCTCGGTAGAGTAAGCCATAGTTAAATTTACTGTCTTGTGACATATCGACTCCACCACCAGTGACGGGGAAATCTGCAAGATAATCATTGCCATCATATTCTACTTTTACTCGTAAAGGTTCCCACGGCGTTTGATATTCAATACCGCCATATAATGCAGCACAGCCTTTAAACCAACGTTGATAGTCGACAGTTCCGCCTTTTCCCCCATATGATGTATCTCGATCACAATTGTCATTAAGATCTTTTTTATCTGAAGTCAGGTTACCGCTATTTCCTATATAGCCCCAGCCTATCCCTAAGGTAAAGTCGACTGGACCAACACGTTTAGTGGCCGCAATAAACTCGCCATCAAATAAGCCTGTACCACCAAAATCTCTTATACCAATAGAAGTTTCTGGTAACCAGTAACTTTCTTCCACTAGACGGACTTTAAAATCGATACCTTTATCAGTGTACTTGGTGTTACCGCTGAAACTCGGATCGGCGCTGTAAAGTAGATCTTGTACTTGGGTATAACGAACCGTAGTTTCAAACCAAGGGAATAATTGCACTGAAGCTGAAAAATGCTGGTATTCAGAGTTATAAGTTGTTGCAAAATTAAACTCACCCTCAGGAGCCATACGTCCTGTAGGCATTTGCATTAATCCTACACCACCAAAGTCCGATTGTGAGGCTAAGAGTGGAGGATAGCTAAATTCATCGGCTTGGATATGGAATAAAGGGAAAAGAGCCAGAGCAATAGCTGAAAGTTTACTTAACGTAAGATTAGAATGGGTAGCGTTATTCATTACAGAGCCCGATTCCTTAATAATTCAATAATATTGGCGTTCAATGTGCTGTAGTCTTCTACTAAGTCTGAAAATTCAACATAAAGCACAGCTCCTGGAGCAATATCTTGCGCTTGAGCATTCCAATAGGCTATTGGTTGTTTTAGTGCTTTACCATCTGGTTGAACTATCCATACGAAGCTATTATCAGCGTTTTCTAATGGAATCGCTTTCGCTAAATAGTCTTTACTATTCTTATTGACTTGCCATTCAAAACTTCCCGCTTTAGCTACCGCACCTATGACAAGTACTGTCGTAGGTCTCTGAGGTAAGATAAGTTCGAAACGGCCATCAATTAGAGGGTTGTATGAGTCATTTATCCTAATTAGATCAGGATGTAATGGCTGCATTACGCGCTGTCCAAGCTTGATTTGTCGTAAAAACTGCGCAAGTTTTGCAAGCTTTGCTGTATAGATACTGTCATCTGCAGCTTGACCCATTTGTGCTAGTTGGGACAGGGTTTCTTTGCGCTTAGCTTCTAAAGCGGCAGTGTTTTGGATATCGAGTAGTGCTGCACCCAACCAATAAATAGGGGTTATCTCTTTATGATTGTTTTTATTATGTATTTGAAGTTGTTGTAAGCCGTCCAGTACTACTTTATCAAGACGAATTGATGTTGGATAAAGTAATTCAACTTGTGCATCTTGGTTTGACGACGTTGTAAGTAACAATTGGGTTTCAGCCTGAGCTACTGTCGCTAAAACAAAACTGAGCAGTAGCGCTAAGGGCATTAAATAGGATCTCATTGGGACTCCACTAAGACGCAAATGGCTTGAGTAATGTAATTTCGATAAAAGGCTGATTAGGGGCAATTTTTTGACGACTCTTAATCACATGACCTGTTTCTGGTGTTAGCCAAAATTCATTTTGATACTGAATATTGAGATTATCTACCGAAACTGATTCAAGGTAATGTAGCGCTTGGGTTGGAGTATCGTTGATGAGAATATTTTCTTTAGCAATAAAACTAAAATGTGAATTTACGCGGTAGCCAAAGTGATATCCGGGTTGCCAATCAATCGTTCGAGTCCATGTTTTGGGGGTGCTGTCTAAATGTAAGCCTAAGAGTATGGGATCTGGCTCATTGCTTTCTACTGCAATTAAATCACCTGTTAATAGGTTGCTGGTCCTAACCAATCGTCCATTTATTGTTACTAACATGGCTTTATCTGCAGAGAGCCATTTTAACTCTGTTATTGCAGGAGTCGGTGGCAGCGTTAAGGTGAACTTAGGCTCTGCAAGTGCAAGTACAATGAACGCTTGAGGTATACCATCGATTCGAGCATAGATACTGGCATAGGGGATATTATTAACTTGCTGTTCCGACAATTGAGTATCTTTGTCACCGATAAAGGCTAACTTCAAAGTATCGTTAAGTGCGCTGATTCTTTGGCTACAAGCGGTTGTGTTTACTAACACAATCGAGATTGTCAGTAGTGACAGTAATTTTTTATGTATACGCATCCGAGTTGCTTATTCTCAATTAGGATTAAATAGCGAATTTAAAGAGGTATCAGACAGATTTCAAGTTATGAAATTAACTTTGTAAACACTCAAAAAAAACAACCGCCCATAAGGCGGCTGTTTAGAAGCATACTAACAATAGCTTAGTTACCAGTGCCTGTAGTTGTACCTGTGCCAGTACCTGTATTGGTAATTGGGTTACCATCAGAACTGTTAGAGATAACAACTGCGCCAGCAATTGCAGCAGCAGCAGCTACGCTACCAGCAACGATAACACCAGTACTAGTGCTTGCAGCAGTACCAGTACCGGCAGCTTCGCCTTCAACTGCATTTGCAGCCATAGAGCTGAATGCTGTCATTGCAACGATAAGTGCTAGTGAAGTTTTTTTCATCGTGATTCCCTTTTTGAAAAAATGTGCATGATTTTTTGATAATCTAGTACAGCATAGTAAGCGATGCAAACAAAATTATCAATGTTAAATCCATCTTCTTGCTCATGCGAAAGTTTGAATTTCGGTACTAATATTCATGCTATATCTATCCATTTGGCATGATTTTTAGTGAAGAAACTGATTAAGTCGTTAGCTTATTTTAAACAAAAGAAATCTTTAAGTTCATCGATTTTTTCCATGGCATCTTTATAGCCTAAGTCGATTAAAGCGCTGGTATACGTTTTTTCGAAGAGTAGGTAGGACACAATACTTGAGTCTGACTGCCTGTCTATGCCGATGAAGCCGAGTAAGGTTTTGACGGCCCATGGCATGTCATCATAGAAGCGGGCAGCAATTTTGCTGAGATCTTCGCTAGGTTTGATGACTAGGGCCTTAATTGGATGCAAGGCGAGTTTGTTACGGCTTGACTCAGGAATCAGGCTTAAAGTGTTATTGATCCTTTCAAGTCGCTCAAGGTCGCTGTTTAAGGTATCTGAAAAGATAGTATCGAGTAGATGACCCGCTATGGTTGCTGTTTTTGGGTGATATTCTAGTTCCATAGGAAAGTGCTTGTGCGGGCTCTCTAAGTTAATGACTAAGAGTTTTTCGGCGCCTAAATGAATAGGGCTTGAGAGCGGTGCTAGCTGATGGACTGAACCATCACCATAATAGGCTTGGTTGAGTTTAATGGATGGAAAAACCATAGGGATTGCAGAACTAGCGAGTAGGTGCTCGGTATTGAGCATGATACGTTCGCCACTGCGACGGGCACGGGTCCAGTTTTCGATTTCTTTCGCGGCTTGGAAAAAGGTCACTGAGCGAGAGTTATTATAACAAGAGGCATCCACACTCAGCGCGGTCAGTGAGCCATTACGGATATTACGGTCGATACGTTTAAAGTCGATTAGCTCATTGAGTAAGCCTCTGAGCGGATCATTATCGAGCAGACTGCCTGCATCGGTATTGACCTTATCATCTTGCATGCCTTTGAGGGCCATTTTCGTTAGATGGCTGAGAACGCCTGTGATCGAAGCTCGGTAGACTTTTCGAGTTTCAAAGTGACGCCAAACCCATTCGAGTTTTCTGACACCAAGGTGAAAGCAAGAGGCATGGGTAGCGATAGCGGTGCCATTGATGGCACCCGCAGAGGTTCCGCAAATAATTTTAAAGGGAATACCATGATTGCGTGGATAAAGCTGGACCAGTGCTTTTAACACGCCGACTTGGTAGGCCGCCCTAGCGCCGCCACCGCCTAAGACTAATGCAGTTGATGTAGGCAATCTTCAGACTCAATTTATTGTTTTAATAGTTTTATTAAAGCAACGCCCCCCTATAAAAAGCAAGTCGGTAGACTCAATTAGTTGTAAATTTCGATTTATCGTTTATTCGATTGCTGGAACATTTCGCTTTAGACAATTAATCCGCTGTAACTTTGGTCGTTTTGCTGAGGCCAAAGCAATGCTCCGATGTTGGAAACTCACCCGTCCTCACTTCTTGGGCATATTGGGCGCAGGCCTTAGTGATCAATGGTCCTAAGTCGATATAGCGTTTAGCAAATTTAGGCGTGTAGTCAGAAAATAAGCCTAAGATATCCTCAGTCACGAGCACTTGACCATCGCAGGCGGGTGAGGCGCCAATGCCTATGACTGGGATTGAGACTCCTGCCGTCACTGTGCGCGCCGCGAGCTCGGATGTGCCTTCAATCAGTATGCTAAAAGCGCCTGCTTGCTCAAAGTCTTTCGCTAAACTAACGAGGGCTTCGATGGCGGCAGCATCCCTTGCTTGGGTTTTAAATCCACCCAATTGATTCACGTGTTGCGGCATTAATCCTATGTGTGGCATTACAGGGATCCCTCGCTGGGTTAAAAAACGAGTGGTGTCGAGCATCTCTGCGCCACCCTCGAGTTTTACCGCCTGCGCGCCTGTGCGTATTAATACTTGGCTGGCATGTTTGAAGGCTTGCTGAGGCGATTTTTGATAACTCCCAAAGGGCATATCGATAATAACGCAGGCATGTGTTGCGCCGCGAGTGACAGCAAGACCATGATTAATCATCATTTCTAAGGTGACCCCGAGTGTAGAGTCTTGCCCATAAACCACCATGCCGACGGAGTCGCCGACGATAATCATATCCACATGGGGATCGATAATTTCTGCCATCGGCTTTTCATAGGCGGTTAGAGCAACTATGGGGGTTTTACCTTTCATTTTTTGTAATGTAACGGGCGTTACGCGGTTTTTATCCATGTGGATACTCATGTCATCTCCAATTAATTCAGCCTGATATGACATGTTAGCGTTTGCTGCTTTGGCTTGAGCTCGATAGATTGACTTAATGTCTAGATAAAAAGACACTTATTTACAAAAGGTGCTTCTAAATAAAGAGGCGCTTCTATACGGAAGAGGCTCGATAATACGAAAAGAAGCTTCGATATAAAAATCACCTTGGGCGATAACACTTTGAATCAAGTCACTGACACGCATTTATCCCAGCAGCATATTACTCAGCACACGCAGGTCGCACCTTCACGTTTAGCCGCCGCAGGGCTAAGTGCCTCCATCATGTTGCTTAAGCGAACACTCAAGCCGTTTGAACATGTGCAGCGCCATAGTCATTCCTGGGGACAGGTCATTTATGCCAGTCAAGGTGTGTTGAGTGTGATCACGCCTGCGGGGCGTTACATTGTGCCGCCTGAGCAAGCGGTGTGGGTGCCTCCCTTTGTCGATCATGAGGTTATCGCGCTAGGTCAGGTGCAATTGAGTAGTCTGTATTTGGATGAAACCCGGATAGGCGGGTTTCCACCCGACTGTACTTGTTTGAGTGTGAAGCCTGTTTTGCAGTTATTACTGCAAGAGGTTAATGCCTTAGTGAAGAGTGAGGCTGGGCTAATTGATCCCGATTTTAAGGATAGCGTCATGCGGCTCTTGATGGTGATCCGTGATTTTATGGTACTCGCCCCTAAGGTCGCCTTGGATTTACCTTATCCTAAGGATAAAAAATTACTGCGCATTACCGAGGCTTTGCTTGCCGATCCAAGTGAGCAACGTACTTTGGTTGATTGGCAGCGGGAGGTCGGTGCCTCGGCCCGCACGTTAGCGAGATTATTTAAACAGCAAACAGGGCTGAGTTATAGTCAATGGTTGCAAAGGCTTAGATTGCAGGTGGCGATTCAAATGCTCAGCCGAGGTGAATCTGTACTCACTACTGCGTTATCCTTAGGTTATGCCTCGGGTTCAGCCTTTGGTTATATGTTTAGGCAGTTGATGGGCGTCGCTCCGAGTCAGTACCAGTTAGCGCAAAATACCTTGCCAAAAATACAGTGCCCAAAATACAGCAGTAAACAGCCGCATATAAAAAGTCATGTTGCGAGCCAATGTTAGCGACGAAGGTTAATAAAAGTCCAATAAAAAACGCACTTAAGCTGGGCTCAAGTGCGTTTCGTTTTTGATCTTCAGCTTGTCTACATTTCGCGTTGAGGTTTAGCCTTTAACTGCGTTTTTCAGGAAGTCGAGTAGTTGATCGAATGGAATATCTTGTTTTTCACCTGTGCGGCGGTTTTTGTATTCAAATACGCCAGCATCGATATTGCGATCGCCAATCACCACTGTATGTGGGATACCAATCAGTTCCATATCGGCGAACATCACGCCTGGACGCTCTTTACGATCATCCAATAACACTTCGATACCCGCTTCGTTTAAGTCTTTGTATAACTGCTCGGCGATATCGGTTACACGGTGCGACTTGTGCATGTTCATTGGCAGAATGCCCACGCTAAATGGTGCAATCGCTTCTGGCCAAATGATGCCACGGTCATCGAAGTTTTGTTCGATGGCTGCTGCCACAATACGGCTCACGCCGACACCGTAACAACCCATCAGTAGCACCTGTGACTTGCCATTTTCGTCAAGTACAGTCGCGTTCATCGATTTAGAATAGTTAGTGCCCAGTTGGAAAATATGGCCCACTTCGATACCACGCGCCATAGCATAAGTGCCTGAACCATCAGGTGTTGGTTCGCCTTCGACTACGTTACGGATATCGGCAACTTGCGCTGTCGGCAGATCGCGTTCCCAGTTGATACCAAAATAGTGTTGGTCATCAACGTTAGCACCGGCGGCAAAATCGCTCATGACGCTAACGCTGTGATCGATAACGATAGGGATTTTAAGACCGATAGGGCCAAGTGAACCAGGACCTGCGCCAATGGCGTCACGGATTAGGGCTTCTGGCGCCATTTCCAATGGTGATGCGACTAAGTCTAACTTGTCAGCTTTGACTTCGTTGAGTTCATGGTCGCCACGAACGATTAACGCCACTAGCGGAGCGGCTTCGGTCGCACCTTTAACGATCAAGGTTTTGACCGTTTTAGTGATATCCAAACCAAACTGCTCAACTAATTCCGCAATGGTCTTCGCATTTGGGGTATCGACTAAACGCAATGCTTCGGTGGCTGCGCCGCGTGGTTCGGTTGGCATAGGTGATTCGGCTTTCTCAATGTTAGCCGCATAATCGCTGCCCGTTGAGTAAGCAATTAAATCTTCACCGCTTTGTGCTAGAACATGGAACTCGTGTGACATGCTGCCACCGATTGAACCCGTATCAGCTAAAACTGGGCGGAAAGCTAAGCCCATGCGCGATAGAATGTTGCTATAGGCTGTGTACATAGCCTCATAGGTTTCATTCATGGTATCGACGTCAAGGTGGAAAGAGTAGGCGTCTTTCATCAAGAATTCGCGTGAGCGCATCATGCCAAAACGTGGGCGAACTTCGTCACGGAATTTGGTTTGAATTTGGTAAAGGTTCAGCGGTAATTGCTTATATGAGCTGACTTCTTTACGAATGAGATCTGTGATTACTTCTTCGTGGGTTGGCCCCAGTACGAAGTCGCGATTGTGACGATCTTTAAAGCGCAGCAGCTCGGGACCAAACTTTTCCCAACGACCTGTTTCTACCCACAAGTCTGCCGGTTGCACCATAGGCATTAGAATTTCAATTGCACCGGCTTTGTTCATTTCTTCACGAACAATGGCTTCGACTTTACGCAGTACACGTAAGCCCGTAGGGAGATAGCTATAAAGGCCCGACGCATTACGACGGATCATACCCGCACGTAACATTAATTGATGACTAATGACTTCTGCGTTGGCAGGAGTTTCTTTCTGTGTTGATAGCAGGTACTTGCTGACGCGCATTACCGATGTCCAAATTTGAGTTGAATGGTCGCCATTTTATCACCTGCTTTGGTGATGTCACCTAGGGATTTAGGTTAAATTCAACTAGCTGGGAGATAAATAGCATTTTTTGATGCTGGATAACGGATAACGGATAACGGATAACGGATAACGGATAACGGATAACGGATAACGGATAACGGATAACGGATAAC